>NZ_SCOG01000015.1:0-79096 GCF_005502545.1 Microbacterium sp. Beta | reverse complement strand
GGGTGGGGCAGGTGCGGGAGCCGGTACGACCGGAGCTGGTGCGGGTGCCGGTTCCTCGCTCGGCGCCGGCGGTGCCAGCTGCACCGTGACGGGCTCGGAGGGGATCTGCGGTGACGGCGGCATCTGCGCCAGCACGACGCTTCCGACCGCGAAGGCGACCGGGATTGCGATCAGCGCGCCGGTGGCGAGAAAGCGTCGTGGGGTGGTCATGTCCCCAATGATGCCCGTCGATGATGATGCGCAGATGAGCCGTGGATGAAGATCCTTTCATCCACGCGGGGCTCAGGCGCGCTTACGACCCTTGATCGCCTTGATGGCCATCTGCACCGCGATCACGACCAGATATGCCGCGAACAGCATGTTGCCCAGGGTGGGGTCGACGATGGTGGCCAGCCACGCGCCGAGAGCTGTCGTCGTGCAGGCGGAGACGCCGATGAGCAGCGCCGCGAGCAGATCGACGTTGCGGTTGCGGAAGTTCCCCACGGTGCCCGAGATCGCCGTCGGGATCATCATGAGCAGCGAGGTGCCCTTGGCGACCAGGTCGCTCGTGCCGAAGGCCAGCATCAGCACGGGGACGACGATCACTCCGCCGCCGACGCCGATCAGCCCGGCGAGGATACCGGTGCCGACGCCGACTCCGACGAGGGCGAGGCCGCTCAGCCAGGAGAGTTCGAACACGGCATCGCGCGACGGGATCACGAGGAAGAGGCTGACGATCACGACGACGAGGAAGCCGACGAAGCCCCAGCGCAGGGCGGTCTGCGAGATGCGCGGCAGCAGTCGTGTGCCGATCTGCGCCCCCACCACGGCACCTGCGGCGAGGATGATCGCAGGGATCCAGGCCACCGATCCGGTCGTCGCGTACGAGATCACTCCCACGCCTGCGGTCGGCACGATCGCAGCGAGCGAGGTGCCGGCTGCAAGGCGCTGATCGAAGTGCAGCAGGAGCACCAGCAGCGGGACGATGACCGTGCCGCCTCCCACGCCGAAGAGACCGGAGAGGAGGCCTGCGAGAAGGCCGATCCCGATGAACGCCGTGTAGGCACGAGGCCCTCGTGCGGGAGCCTGGGCATCATTCACCGGATCAGCCTACTCGCGGCCTCCTGTCCGCTCGAATCCGCTCCCGGATCAGACCTCGGAGTCGGCCTTGATCGGCACGGCGATCGACTCGGTGAGAGCCTGCTCGTACCGGCGCTGACGGCGTCGCAGCCACAGGCCTCCGACGATCAGCAGTGCGAGCACCCCGTAGGCGATGGCGGCGAACGGCTGCATGACCAGCGTGCTCAGGTCGCCCTGGCTCAGCTGCAGTGCCTTGCGCAGCTGCTCCTCCGCCATCGGTCCGAGGATCATCCCGACCACGAGCGGCGCGACGGGGTATCCGTATCTGCGCATGAAGTAACCGAGGATGCCGACGATCAGCAGGATCACGATGTCCGACGGCGAGCTGTGCAGCGCATACGCACCGAACACCGCGAACAGCAGGATGCCCGCGTACAGGTACGGCCGCGGGATCTGCAGCAGCTTCACCCACATTCCCACGAGCGGAAGGTTGAGCACGATCAGGATGACATTGCCGATGTAGAGGCTCGCGATGAGCGCCCACACCAGATTCGACTGGCTCTCGAACAGCAGCGGCCCCGGCTGGATGCCGTAGGACTGGAACGCGGTGAGGATGATCGCCGCGGTCGCCGTGGTCGGCAGGCCCAGGGTGAGCAGAGGCACCAGCACACCGGCCGCGGCGGCGTTGTTGGCCGACTCGGGCCCGGCGACCCCCTCGATCGCGCCGCGCCCGAACTCGTCCTTGTGCTTCGACAGCTTCCGCTCCGTCGCGTAGGACAGGAACGTGGCCACGTCCGCGCCACCGGCGGGGATCGTCCCGATCGGGAACCCGATCGCGGTGCCCCGCAGCCAGGGCCTCCAGGACCTGCGCCAATCGGACTTCGTCATCCAGGACCGCCACCCACGGGTGACCGGGATCACGTCGATGCCGCCGTGTCGCAGTCGGGCCGCGATGTAGAACGTCTCACCGACCGCGAACAGACCGACCGCGACCAACACGATGTCGACGCCGTCGGAGAGCGCGGGCAGGCCCAGCGTGTAGCGCTGCTGACCGGAGAGCCAGTCGGTGCCGACGAGCCCGAGGAACAGGCCGACGCCGAGCGAGAGCATGCCGCGCGAGATCGAGCTGCCGATCAGCGCACCGACCGTGATGAACGCGATCACGATGAGGGCGACGTAGTCGGCGGGTCCGAGGTTCACCGCGAACTGCGCGAGCAGCGGAGCGAGGAGGGTCAGCCCGAGGGTCGCCAGCGTGCCGGCGATGAACGATCCGATGGCGGCGGTGGCGAGGGCGGCGGCACCGCGTCCCATCCTGGCCATCTTGTTGCCCTCGATGGCCGTGACGATTGAGGCCGACTCCCCCGGGGTGTTCAGGAGGATGCTCGTGGTCGAGCCGCCGTACATGCCGCCGTAGTAGATGCCCGCGAAGGTGATCAACGCGGCGGCGGGGTCGAGCGTGTAGGTGAGGGGCAGCAGCAGCGCCACCGTCATGGCGGGGCCGATACCGGGGAGCACGCCGACCGCGGTGCCCACGAAGACTCCGAGGAAGGCGAACGCGAGGTATTCGGGCTGCAGCGCGGTCGCGAAGCCCTCCAGGAGCAGAGTCCAGCTGTCCATCAGAACATCCTTCCGAGCCAGCCGAGGGCCGGTCCCCACGGCAGCGACAGACCGAGCAGACCGCCGAAGACGACCTGGATCACGAGCGCCACGACGATGCCGACGAGGAACGCCATCCACCACCGCTTGGCGGCGAGCGACCACGCCACCCCGCCGAACAGCAGGGCTGCAGCGGGTGCCCAGCCGAGGGGTTCGATCAGGAGCAGGTGCGCGACGACGAGGCCGGCCAGCTTGGCGAGGGTGACCCAGTCGGTGGGCAGACTCTCATCGATGTCTTCCGCCTCCTCGGCACCGCCGCGCTCCCCGCGCAGCACGCCGACGAGCACAGCGACCGCGGAGGCGAGCAGGATCACGGAGACGAAGATCGGGAAGACCGTGGGGCCGGCCTTCATGCCGACGGGGACATGGATCAGGAAGATGCCGACGACGGCGAAGACACCGAGCGCGACCATGATTCCGGCGAACACGAGTTCGCCGACGGGGACGGAGGGAGAGCGGCGTGCGGGTCGACCGCCGTGGTCGACCCGCACCCCCTGCTCCCCTGTCCCCGACGATGCGGGGACCGTCATGTCACTGCACCAGACCGATGTTCTTCAGCGTCGCGGTGACCTCTTCGATGTTCCCCGTGAGGAACTCGTCGAACTCCTCGCCCACCAGGAACGCGTCGGTCCAGCCCTTGGTCTCGAGCTGCTCCGTCCAGGCTTCGGACTCGTGCAGTTCGGTGATCACCCGCACGAGCTCGTCCTTCTCGCCGTCGGAGATGCCGCCGGGAGCGATCACCCCGCGCCAGTTGGTGAGCACCACGTCGTAGCCCTCTTCTGTGATGGTCGGTACATCGGGAAGCTGCGACACCGGCTCGTCGCTGGACACCGCCAGGGCCTTGAGCGCGCCGCTCTCGACGTGCTGGGCGAACTCGCCCACCCCCGAGATGCCCGCAGCGACCTTGCCGCCGATGAGGAGCGGAACGGCCTCCCCGCCGCCGGAGTTCGGAGTGTAGTTGAGCTTCTCCGCGATCTCGGCGCCGTCGAGCCCTGCCTCCTCGAGCATGAGTCCGGCGAGGATGTGGTCGGCGCCGCCCGCGGAGCCGCCCGTGATCGTGACGGACTGGCCGTTGTCGACGATGTCGTCCACGAGGTCTTCCAGGGTGTCGTACTTCGAGTCGGCCGGCACCACCACGACGAGCGGCTCGTCGGTGAGCCGGGCGATCGGGGTGGTGTCCTCGATCCGCACCGCCGAGGCGTTGGTCTCGACCGCGCCGACCATGACCAGCCCCATCACCATCAGCATGTTCGGGTCCTTCTCGTTCGCGAGCTGTGCGAGGCCGACGGTGCCGCCTGCACCGCCGACGTTGGTCACGGGAGCGGAGGTCACGAGGTCGTCCTGGGTGAGCACCTGCGAGAGGGCACGTCCGGTCTGATCCCATCCACCACCGGGGTCCGCCGGCACGACGATCGACACGTCGGTGATCGCGGCGACCTCGGCTTCCCCTCCCGCGTCGTCGGTCGCTGCGCTGCCTCCGGCGCACGAGGTGAGTGTGAGTGCGGCCACCGCGGCCAGGGCGGTCCACGTTCCGATGCGTGCGTTCTTCATGTGCGCTCCTCCTTGAGCGTTCGTGATGCTGTGGATCCACCATGGAGGTCGGAGTACCGGTGCTCCAGCTTCGGAAACCATTGGTCGGAGTTTCGGAACTATTGGTCGCGAGCGGCTCCCGACCCCGCTCGCGCCCCACTCGTGGAGAGGCCAGAATGAGCACGTGGCCTCGAAGATGACGCTCCGCGTGCAGTTGCTCGTGCTGCAAGCGCTGATCGTGTTCCTGGCGACCCTGGCGACCGGCATCGTGGCCGGAGCGTTCCAGGAACAGGCGCTCCGCGAGGCCTACAAGGATCGGATGCAGGCCGTCGCGCAATCGGTTGCCGCCCTCCCCACGGTGCACGCGGCCTTCGACGACGTCGAGCCGTCCGCCGTGATCCAGCCGATCGCCGAGGTCATCCGCGAGGCATCCGATCTCGCCTACGTCGTCGTCGCCAACGAAGAGGGCATCCGCTATTCCCACCCGAACCCCGACCGCATCGGCGAGAAGGTCTCCACCGACCCGTCGATCCCGCTCTCGGGCGAGATCTACGTCGGCACGCAGACCGGCACGCTGGGCACCTCCTGGCGGGTCAAGGTTCCCATCCGCGACGACGAGGGCGCCGTGATCGGCACCGCGTCCGTCGGCATCCTCGAGTCGGAGCTCAGCGAGGAGTTCTCGTCCAACCTGGTGTGGTTGATCTCCGCCATGCTGGCCGCCGCGGTGCTCGGAGTGTTCGGATCCGCGTGGGTGACCTCGATCATCCGTCGGCGCATCTACCGTCTCGAGCCGCATCAGATCGCCGCCCTCGTCAAGAACCAGGAGACGACGCTGCACGGTCTCAGCGAAGGGGTCATCACGGTGGACGACGGCGGACGGATCACGCTCGTGAACGACGCCGCCGCCCGCTTCCTGGGCCGAGACGCGGCTGACCTCGACGGTGAACCCGCCGCCGACGCGCTCGGCGAGGAGCTCACGACCGTGCTCCGAGAGGGCGAGTCGGCCGGACGGCCGGTGATCGTGGGGTCGCACGTGCTCGTCGCCCGGAGCACCGGAAGCGATGCGGGCACCGGTGGCATCGGCGCGACGCTCCTGCTGCGCGATCACACCGAGCTGCACGACGTGGTCCGCCGCGTGGAGGCGGCGGATGCCATCATCGCCTTCCGACAGCGGCTCGGCCTGCCCAAGGGCCTCAGCGCGGAGACGCTCGACCGTGTCTCCGCCGCCCTCGTCGCCCGCCCCGATGCGTCGGCGACCGAGATCGGCGAAGACCTCGACATCTCGCGCGTCAGTGCCCGCCGCTACCTCGAGCACCTCGCCGCGTCCGGCAGTGCGACGCGCTCCCTCGACTACTCGACCAAGGGCCGCCCGAGCACCCGGTATCGCGCCGCCGTCTGACTCTCGGACGTACGCCATTCCCCTGGGACGCAGTGCCATTGTGTGCGACACTGGATCGCATCCGACGACGTCGTCAGCCTGCCCGGATCGAAGGAGATCTCATGGTTCGCAGTACCTATCCCGATGTGGAGATCCCCGAGGTCTCCATCCACCAGTTCCTCTTCGGCGACCTCACCGACGCCGAACTCGACACCGTCGCGCTCGTCGACGGCGTGAGCGGCGCGACCACGACCTATCGTCAACTCGTCGGGCAGATCGATCTGTTCGCCGGCGCTCTCGCGGCGCGTGGGGTGGGGGTCGGCACGACGGTCGGGGTGCTCTGCCCCAACGTCCCCGCTTTCGCGACCGTGTTCCACGGCATCCTCCGCGCGGGGGCGACGGCCACCACGATCAACTCCCTCTACACGGCGGAGGAGATCGCGAATCAGCTCACAGATGCCGGCGCGACCTGGCTCGTGACGGTCTCCCCGCTCCTCCCCGGAGCTCAGGCCGCTGCCGAGAAGCTCGGCTTCGACGCCGATCATGTGATCGTGCTCGACGGCGCGGACGGACACCCATCGCTCGCTGCACTCCTCGGCGAAGGGCACCCGGCACCGGCTGTGTCCTTCGACCCGTCCACCCACCTCGCCGTGCTCCCCTACTCCTCGGGAACGACCGGACGCCCGAAGGGCGTGATGCTCACGCACCGCAACCTGGTCGCGAACGTGTCGCAGTGCGCCCCGGTGCTCGGCGTCGATGCGAGCGACCGGGTGCTCGCCGTCCTGCCCTTCTTCCACATCTACGGCATGACGGTGCTGCTGAACTTCGCACTGCGACAGCGCGCCGGACTCGTCACGATGCCGAAGTTCGACCTTCCCGAGTTCCTGCGCATCATCGCCGAGCACCGCACCACGTGGGTGTTCGTCGCTCCACCGATCGCGGTCGCGCTCGCGAAGCACCCGATCATCGACCAGTACGACCTCTCCTCTGTGAAGGTCGTCTTCTCCGGCGCCGCCCCTCTCGACGGAGCGCTGGCCTCGGCGGTGGCCAACCGGCTGGGCTGTATCGTCACCCAGGGCTACGGCATGACCGAGACCAGTCCCGCGGTGAACCTCACCTCCGAGACACGCACCGACATCGACCGCTCGAGCATCGGTCCCCTCGTTCCGAACACGGAAGCACGCCTCGTCGACCCCGAGTCGGGCGAGGACGTCACGGTGCCCGAGTCGGGAACGAGCGAGCCCGGTGAGCTGTGGGTGCGCGGCCCCCAGGTGATGGTCGGGTACCTCAATCGCCCGGATGCCACGGCGGAGATGCTCGACGCCGATGGTTGGTTGCACACCGGCGATGTGGCGACTGTCACGCACGACGGCATCTACCGGATCGTCGACCGGCTCAAGGAGCTCATCAAGTACAAGGGCTATCAGGTGGCACCCGCCGTGCTGGAAGCCGTGCTGCTCGAGCACCCCGCCATCGCCGATGCGGCCGTCATCGGTGCCTTCGATGAAGACGGGCAGGAGGTGCCGAAGGCGTTCGTCGTCCGTCAGCCGAGCGCCGACCTCGATGCGGAGTCGGTCATGGCGCACGTGGCCGCACACGTGGCACCGCACGAGAAAGTCCGGCAGGTGGAGTTCATCGATGTGATCCCCAAATCGAGCTCGGGGAAGATCCTGCGCAAGGATCTGCGCGCGCGCTGACGACGTCGCCCGGAACACGAAGAAGCCCGCCACCCCGAAAGGACGGCGGGCTTCTTCGTGAGCGAGTGCTTACTCGGACTTCTTCTCGACAGCGTCCTCGGCAGCAGCCTCAGCGGCTTCGCCTTCGGCCTGCGACTCGGCGCCGGCCTCGACGGTCTCGTCGGCGGGAGCCTCCTCAGCGGGAGCCTCCTCGACGACCTCAGCCGGCTTCTCGGCCTTCTCGGCCTTCGGAGCAGCAGCCTTCTTGGTCGACTTCGCCTTCGGGGTGACGGGCTCGAGGACGAGCTCGATCACGGCCATCGGAGCGTTGTCGCCCTTGCGGTTGCCGACCTTCGTGATGCGGGTGTAGCCACCCTCACGGTCCGCGACGAGCGGCGCGATCTCGGAGAACAGGACGTGCACGACTTCCTTGTCACCGATGACCGAGAGCACGCGACGACGCGCGTGCAGGTCGCCACGCTTGGCGAACGTGATCAGTCGCTCGGCGAGCGGACGAAGGCGCTTGGCCTTGGTCTCGGTCGTCTTGATCGACTTGTGGGTGTAGAGCGCCGCCGCGAGGTTGGCAAGCATCAGGCGCTCGTGGGCGGGGCCGCCTCCGAGGCGGGGACCCTTAGTGGGCTTGGGCATAATCGTCTAACTCCTGGTCAGAAAGGTCGGGTATCAGAAGGACTCGTCTTCGCTGCCGCCGTAGAAGTGGGCGCCGTCGAAACCGGGCACCGAATCCTTGAGCGACAGACCGAGCGAGATGAGCTTGTCGCGCACCTCGTCGACCGACTTCTGGCCGAAATTGCGGATGTTCATGAGCTGCGTCTCCGACAGGGCGACGAGCTCGGAAACGGTGTTGATGCCCTCACGCTTCAGGCAGTTGTACGAGCGGACCGACAGGTCGAGGTCCTCGATCGGCATCGACAGCTCGCTGGAGTTCACTGCCTCCACCGGCGCCGGGCCGATCTCGATGCCCTCGGCCTCGACGTTCAGCTCGCGGGCGAGACCGAACAGCTCGGTGAGCGTCTTCGCAGCCGAAGCGACGGCGTCGCGGGGGCTGATCGCCGACTTGGTCTCGACATCCAGGACGAGCTTGTCGAAGTCGGTGCGCTCCCCGGCACGGGTCGCGTCGACGCGGTAGCTGACCTTGAGGACCGGCGAGTAGATCGAGTCGATCGGGATCTGACCGGCCTCGGCGTACTCGTTGCGGTTCTGCGTCGCCGAGACGTAGCCACGGCCACGCTCGATGGTGAGCTCGAGCTCGAACTTCGCGGTGTCGTTCAACGTCGCGATGACGAGCTCGGGGTTCTGCACCTCGACACCGGCCGGAGCCGAGATGTCAGCGGCGGTGACTTCGCCCGCACCGGTCTTGCGCAGGTACGCGGTGATGGGCTCATCGCGCTCCGACGAGACGACGAGCTGCTTGATGTTGAGGATGATCTCGGTGACATCCTCCTTCACGCCGGGGATGGTGCTGAACTCGTGCAGCACGCCGTCGATGCGAACGCTGGTGACAGCAGCACCGGGGATCGACGACAGCAGGCTGCGGCGCAGCGCGTTGCCGATCGTGTAACCGAAGCCGGGCTCCAGAGGCTCGATGATGAACCGGCTACGGTTCTCGACGATCTTTTCCTCGGTCAGTGTGGGACGCTGTGCAATAAGCACTCTGTGTTCCTTTCGATCACATGCCCGCTATATGACATGTGGTGGGGTGAGGTTTTGAGTTGTGGAAGTCGATGCCCGCACGCGGGCGTCGAGCCGCTCAGACCGCGAAGGGACCGAGCGGCTCGACACGCGAATCAGACGCGGCGACGCTTCGGCGGACGGCAGCCGTTGTGTGCCTGCGGGGTGACGTCCTGGATCGAGCCGACCTCGAGGCCTGCGGCCTGGAGCGAGCGGATCGCGGTCTCGCGGCCGGAGCCCGGACCCTTCACGAGGACGTCGACCTTCTTGACGCCGTGCTCCGCAGCCTGACGGGCAGCGGACTCGGCAGCCATGCCGGCGGCGTACGGGGTCGACTTGCGGGAGCCCTTGAAGCCCACGCCACCCGACGATGCCCAGGCGATGACGGCGCCGGACGGGTCGGTGATCGAGACGATCGTGTTGTTGAACGTCGACTTGATGTGGGCCTGGCCCAGCGCGATGTTCTTCTTTTCCTTGCGGCGCGGCTTGCGCGCGGCGGCCTTGGGTGCAGCCATGAAAGTGTTCTCCTAGTCCCTGGGGCCGCGCTTAGCGGGCCTTCTTCTTGCCTGCGACGGTGCGCTTCGGGCCCTTGCGGGTACGGGCGTTGGTCTTGGTGCGCTGACCACGGACCGGGAGACCACGACGGTGGCGGATGCCCTCGTAGGAGCCGATCTCGACCTTGCGGCGGATGTCTGCTGCAACCTCGCGGCGCAGGTCACCCTCCACCTTGTAGTTGCCTTCGATGTGGTCGCGGAGGGCGATCAGCTGGTCGTCGCTGAGGTCCTTCACGCGGATGCTCTCGTCGATGTCCGTCGCCTTGAGGATCTCGACCGAGCGGGTACGGCCGACGCCGTAGATGTAGGTAAGGGCGATCACCACGCGCTTGTCGCGCGGGATGTCAACGCCGGCAAGACGTGCCATGCGGTTCTCCTGGGTGTTGTGGAGGTGTGGAACAGGATCGGTGCCCGGGCCTCCGCCCCGAGGTGTCCCCCGCATGCGCGGGTTCTGATCCTGCCGTTGTGTATTCAGTTGTGAGATGTGCGTGAGCGATACCGCACAGCGCGGGCCCGTCGATCAGACCGGCGGGCCCGCCAGGGACTCAGCCCTGGCGCTGCTTGTGACGCGGGTTGCTCTTGCAGATCACCATGACGCGGCCGTGACGGCGGATCACCTTGCAGTGATCGCAGATGGGCTTGACGCTGGGGTTGACCTTCATGATGTTTCCTGTTCGCTGTCTTCGTACCGCCCCCGGCAGGGGCAGGCCGTTACTTCTCGACCGATCAGCGGTAGCGGTAGACGATACGGCCGCGGGTGAGGTCGTAGGGGCTGAGCTCCACGACCACGCGGTCCTCGGGGATGATGCGGATGTAGTTCTGCCGCATCTTGCCGGAGATCGTTGCAAGGACCTTGTGTCCGTTGCTGAGCTCAACGCGGAACATCGCGTTGGGCAGAGCCTCGGAGATCACGCCCTCGATCTCGATGACACCGTCTTTCTTAGCCATAGCCTCGCTGACGCTTCTGCAGATCGGTCGATCTGCGGTGGGTGATGGGATTGCGGTACTGCGCCGACGGACACGCCGAATCGAGGCACAAAGCACCAAAGATCTATGTTAGACGCTCCGGAGCCATCCGGCAACTCGACCGCGCGCGGCGGACGAGCAGCGGGCTCAGCTGATCAGGTCGGTGAACTTCTTGAGGTCGGCCTGGTCCTGCAGGTTGAGGCGCGTTCCGTTGATCTCGACCGTCGGCGTTCCCGCGATCTCGTGCGACTTCGCCTGGGCTGCCCCGAACTTGCGGTACGTCTCATCGGTGATGCACGACACGGCGTCGTCTGCGCCGACCTGCGTCGCGAAGCCCGCGAGCTGGTCGTTGGTGAGACCCGAGGTGTTCTCCGCGGGCTGGTTCTCGAACAGTGTCTTGGCGAAGTCGAGGTACAGCTCCGGGTTCGACTCGGCGACGCACACCGCGGCACCGGCCGAGCGCGACGAGTACTCGGTCCCCTGCGAGAACCGGTCGAGGATCGCGATGGGGTGGTACTCGAGGGTGATACGACCGTCGGCGGCCGCAGCCTCCAGCTGTCCACCGAACTGGTCCTCGAAGGTCTTGCAGACCGGGCACTGGAAGTCGACGAACACCGCAATCGTGTCTTCGCCGTCCCCGAACGAGATCGCCCCGGTCTCGGAGTTGAACGTGTCGTTGGCCTTGGGCGTCGCACCGGGCGCGGTGGCCTGGTTGTTGAGGAACACCACGAGACCGCCGATCGCCACCAGCACCACGACGACGGCGATCGAGACGCCGATCGCGAACCAGTTGGTGTTGCTCTTCGCCGCTGCCATTACTTTCCGATCTCTCGAGGCTCTACCCCGAACGGGGCGAGTCCGGCTCTTCCTCCATCGGGCGCGGTGAGCACCCAGATACCCCCATCATGCAGGGCGACGCTATGTTCCCAATGGGAGCCGTCCGTACCGTCCACCGTCGTGACGGTCCAGTCGTCCTCCTCGATGAAGGTCGCATCTCCGCCGGCGGTGACCATGGGCTCGATCGCGAGCACCAGACCGGGCTTCACGTCTTCGCCACGATCGGGCGTGCGGTAGTTGAAGACGCTGGGGGCCTCGTGCATCTTGCGCCCGATGCCGTGACCCACGTACTCGCGCAGGATGCCGTAGGGCTCGCCCGAGACCGCTGAGGGCCCCTGAGCCTCGATGTAGTCCTGGATGGCCGCACCGATCTCGTCGATGGACGAGACCGAGGCCATGGCGGCGATCCCGGCCCACATCGACCCCTCGGTGACGCGGGAGAGCTCTTCGCGCTGGGCGACGAGCTCCGGGCGCTCCGGGTCGGGCACGACGACCGTGATGGCGCTGTCGCCGTTCCACCCGTGGAACTGCGCACCGCAGTCGACCGACACGATGTCTCCCGGTTGGAGCACCCGCTCCCCCGGGATCCCGTGCACGACCTGCTCGTTCACCGAGATGCAGGTCGTGTGGTGGTAGCCGCGCACCAGCTGGAAATTCGACTCGGCGCCGCGGGCGAGGATGGTGCGGTTCGCCACGGTGTCGAGTTCGAGGGTGGTGACCCCGGCCTTGATCAGCGGGCGGACGGCGTCCAGTGCCGCTGCCGTGATCAGGCCGGGCTCCACCATGGCCCGCAACTGAGCCGGGGTCTTGTAGATCGACCGGCGGAACATCTCAGGAGGTGGAGACCGCGGGACGCAGGCCGCGCGCGGCCAGAGCCTGTGCGATGCGCTCGGTGATCTCGTCGAGCGAGCCGACGCCGTCGATGCGGTCGACGATGCCCTTGGCGCCGTAGACCTCAAGGATCGGGGCGGTCTCGTTCTCGTAGATGTCGAGACGGTGACCGATGGCCTCGGGGGTGTCGTCGGAGCGTCCCTGCTCGGTCGCACGGAGCGTCAGACGCTCCAGGCTCTCCTCGCGGGGCACGTCGAGGAGGATGACGGCGTCGAGCGCCTCACCCCGTTCGGAGAGGAACGACTCGAGGTGGTCGACCTGTGTGGTGTTGCGCGGGTAGCCGTCGAGGAGGAAACCCTGCGCTGCGTCCTCCTGCGACAGACGGTCGCGCACGATCTCGCTGGTCAGCTCATCCGGAACGAGGTCACCCTTGTCGAGGATCGCCGTGACCTGCTGGCCGAGCGGCGTTCCCTCCTTGATGTTCGCGCGGAAGATGTCGCCGGTCGACACGACCGGGATGCCGTAGGACTCGGCGATCCGCACGCCCTGCGTGCCTTTGCCCGAGCCCTGCGGGCCGACGATGAGAAGACGTGCGGAAGCTGTCATCGGAGGAGCCCTTCGTAGTGTCGCTGCTGCAGCTGCGCATCGATCTGCTTGACCGTCTCGAGACCCACACCGACGATGATGAGGATCGAGGCGCCGCCGAACGGGAAGTTCTGGTTGGCGCCGACGGTGGCCAGGGCGATGAGCGGGATGAGCGCGATCAGACCGAGGTAGAGGGAGCCGGGGAGCGTGATGCGGGTGAGCACGTAGTCGAGGTACTCGGCCGTCGGACGCCCCGCACGGATGCCGGGGATGAACCCGCCGTACTTCTTCATGTTGTCGGCGACCTCGACCGGGTTGAAGGTGATCGCCACGTAGAAGTAGGTGAACCCGATGATCAGCAGGAAGTAGGCCGCCATGTACACGGGGCTGTTGCCGGTCGTGAAGTTCGTCGTGATCCAGGTCACCCAGGCGGCCGGAGTGGATCCGTCCTGCGGGGTGTTGAACTGCGCGATGAGGGCTGGGATGTACAGCAGCGACGAGGCGAAGATCACGGGGATCACACCCGCCATGTTCACCTTGATCGGGATGTAGGTGTTCGTGCCGCCGTAGGTGCGTCGACCGACCATGCGCTTGGCGTACTGCACGGGGATCCGTCGCTGGGATTGCTCGACGAACACGACGAGCCCCATCACGATGATCCCGACCAGCAGCACGAGCAGGAAGACCTCGAAGCCCTTGGTCTGCCAGATCAGACCCATGGCGCCGGGGAACGTCGCGGCGATCGAGGTGAAGATGAGCAGCGACATGCCGTTGCCGATGCCCCGCTCGGTGACGAGCTCTGCGAACCACATGATCAGACCGGTACCGGCCGTCATCGCCATGATGATGAGCAGCTGCGCCCACCACACGTCGTTCGTCAGAAGCTGCTGGCAGGCCGCGAGGTCGGTGGTTCCGAAGAGCTGGCCGCTGCGCGCCACCGTGACGAGAGTCGTCGACTGCAGCAGCGCGAGGGCGATCGTGAGGTAACGCGTGTACTGCGTCAGACGGGCCTGACCGGCCTGTCCTTCCTTGTGCAGCGCCTCGAAGTGCGGGATGACCACGCGCAGGAGCTGCGTGATGATCGTCGCGGTGATGTACGGCATGACACCGAGCGCGAAGATCGACAGCTGCAGCAGTGCACCACCGGAGAACAGGTTGACCAGTCCGAGCAGCCCATCGGTGCCGGCGTTGGCGGCGAGACACTCCTCGACGTTCGGGAAGTCCACGAACGGAGCCGGGACGTTGGAGCCGAGTCGGTAGATCGCGACGATGGCGAGAGTGAAACCGATCTTCCGCCGCAGGTCTGGGGTGCGGAAGATCCGCGCGATGGCGCTAAACAAGGACGTTCCTCCTGAAAAGGTTGCCGATTCCCGAAGGACGGCTGAAAGACCAGGGTAACGCAAACCGGGCTTCCCGGAATTCGCCACCGATACCAGGCCCGCCGGATGCGGCCCCAGAGCAAGGTCTCGGAGTGTGAAACCACAAGAGGGGCCGGAGAATCTCCGGCCCCTCTTGCTGTGCGGTTACTTGACGGATCCGCCGGCCGCGACGATCTTCTGCTCGGCAGAACCCGAGACCTTGTCGACCGAAACGGTGAGCTTCACGGCGATGTCGCCGTTTCCGAGAACCTTGACCTTCTCGTTCTTGCGAACGGCACCCTTGGCGACCAGGTCGCCGACGGTGACGTCGCCACCCTTCGGGTACAGCTCCGCGAGCTTCTCCAGGTTCACGACCTGGTACTCCACGCGGAACGGGTTCTTGAACCCGCGCAGCTTCGGGGTGCGCATGTGCAGCGGCATCTGCCCACCCTCGAAGCCGACGCGAACGGTGTTGCGCGCCTTGGTGCCCTTGGTTCCACGACCAGCGGTCTTACCCTTAGAACCCTCACCACGGCCGACGCGAGTCTTGGCGGTGTTGGATCCGGGGACCGGACGCAGGTGGTGCACCTTCAGCACGCCGGGGCGGGATGCCGGAGCATCCTTCGCCGGCGTCGCCTTCTTGGCGGCAGGCTTCTTGACAGCGCCCTCAGCCTTGGCGTCGGCGGCAGCGGTCTTGGCCGGAGCCTTCTTCGCAGCCGGCTTCTTCTCGGCGGCAGCCTTGGGAGCCGCAGCCTTCTTCGGGGCCTTCTCAGCCTCGACGGCCTCGTTCTTCTCGGCCATTAGTCGATCTCCTCAACCTTGACGAGGTGGGCGACGGTCTTGACGTAACCGCGCGTCTGCGCGTCGTCGGGGCGGACGGTGGTGTCACCGATCCGCTTCAGACCGAGGCTGCGCAGCGTGTCGCGCTGGTTCTGCTTCTCGCTCACCTTGGACTTGATCTGCGTGACCTTCAGTCGCGCGGCCATCAGGCACCTACCTTCTGTGCGGCGATGGCGTCTGCCTCGGCGCGCACGAGACGCGCAGGGGCAACCTGGTCGAACTCGAGGCCACGACGTGCGGCGACCGCACGGGGCTCCTCGAGCTGCTTCAGGGCGGTGACCGTCGCGTGCACGATGTTGATCGTGTTCGACGAGCCGAGCGACTTCGACAGCACGTCGTGGATACCGGCGCACTCGAGCACGGCGCGGACCGGACCACCGGCGATGACACCGGTACCGGCGGCAGCCGGACGGAGCAGGACCACACCGGCGGCCGCCTCACCCTGCACGGGGTGCGGGATGGTGCTGCCGACGCGCGGAACGCGGAAGAAGTTGCGCTTGGCCTCTTCGACACCCTTCGAGATCGCCAGAGGGACCTCGCGGGCCTTGCCGTAGCCGACACCGACCAGACCGTTGCCGTCACCGACGACCACGAGGGCGGTGAAGCTGAAGCGACGACCACCCTTCACGACCTTCGAGACGCGGTTGATGGTGACGACGCGCTCCAGGAACTGGTTGTCGCCGCGGTCACGGGAGTTGCGGTCACGACCGCCACCCTGGTTGCGGTCGCCACGGCCGCCGCGGCGGCCGTCACGCGAGTCGCGAGCCGGCTCGGCCTGCGTGGTGCCGGCAGCCGTCTCGGAAGTGGCAGCAGCCGCTTCGGTCACTTCGTTCTCCTTGTTGTCACTCACAGTGCCAGACCCCCCTCGCGGGCGCCGTCGGCGATGGCGGCGACACGACCGGCGTAGCGGTTGCCGCCACGGTCGAACACTGCCTCGGAAACGCCGGCAGCCTTCGCACGCTCGGCGAGGAGCTCGCCGACCTTGCGGGCCTTGGCGGTCTTGTCACCCTCGAGCGAGCGCAGGTCGGTCTCGAGCGTCGAAGCCGACGCAACGGTGTGACCCTTGCTGTCGTCGACCAGCTGCACGAAGACGTGGCGGGCCGAGCGGTTGACGACGAGACGCGGACGCGCCTCGGTGCCGACGACCTTCTTGCGAAGGCGGGCGTGACGACGCGCGCGGGCGTCAGACTTTGACTTGAGAGCCATGGTTACTTACCACTCTTTCCGGCCTTGCGACGCACGTTCTCGCCGGCGTAGCGCACACCCTTGCCCTTGTACGGCTCGGGCTTGCGGATCTTGCGGATGTTGGCAGCTGCCTCGCCGACAGCCTGCTTGTCGATCCCGCTGACGGTGAGCTTCGTGGTGCCCTCGACCGTGAGCGTGATGCCGGCGGGCGGGTCGATCAGGACCGGGTGCGAGAAGCCGAGGGCGAACTCGACCGAGCTGCCCTTCTGCTGCACGCGGTAACCGGTACCGACGACCTCGAGACCCTTGGTGTAGCCCTGGGTCACGCCGATGATGTTGTTGTTGATGAGCGTGCGGGTCAGGCCGTGAAGCGACCGCGACTCGCGCTCGTCGTCGGGACGGGAGACCAGAACCTGGTTCTCCTCGACCGCGACCTCGATGGGGCTGGCCACCGTGAGGGTGAGCTCACCCTTGGGGCCCTTCACCGCGACCTCACGGCCGTTGACCGAAACGGTCACGCCCGCAGGAACGTCGATGGGAAGTCGTCCAATACGCGACATTTCGAATTACCACACGTAGGCGAGAACTTCTCCGCCCACGCCCTTCTGCTCTGCCTGACGGTCGGTGAGAAGACCGGAGGAGGTGGACAGGATCGCCACGCCAAGGCCGCCGAGGACCGTGGGGAGCTCGGTCGACTTCGCGTAAACACGGAGACCGGGCTTCGAGACGCGCTTGATGCCAGCGATGGAGCGCTCACGGTTGGGACCGTACTTCAGCGTCAGCGTGAGGTTCTGTCCGACGCGGGCGTCAGAGGTCTCCCAGCCGGCGATGTAGCCCTCCTGCTGGAGGATCTGAGCGATGTGCGTCTTGAGCTTGCTCGACGGCAGGGTCACGGAATCGTGGTGCGCCGAGTTCGCGTTGCGCAGACGGGTCAGCAGATCTGCGACCGGGTCTGTCATTGTCATTGTTGTTTTCCTTTGTTCATGAGGTTCCGGCTGCCGTTACACGACAGACGGCCTGCGATGACACGCAATTTTCAATTGTACGTGCACATCGACGGGCTCAGTGACACGAGACCACTGAGCCCGTCGAGGGTGTTACGCCTGTGCGTCTTCCGAGCGGAACGGGAAGCCGAGGTGGCGGAGCAGTGCCCGACCCTCGTCATCCGTCTTCGCGGTGGTGACGACGGTGATGTCGAAACCGCGAACCCGGTCGATCTTGTCCTGATCGATCTCGTGGAACACGCTCTGCTCCTGGAGACCGAAGGTGTAGTTGCCGTTGCCGTCGAACTGCTTGCCCGAGAGACCGCGGAAGTCGCGGATACGGGGCAGTGCGAGCGAGACGAGGCGATCCACGAACTCCCACGCGCGGTCACCACGGAGGGTGACGTGCGCGCCGATGGCCTGTCCCTCGCGCAGCTTGAACTGCGCGATGGACTTGCGAGCCTTCGTGACGATCGGCTTCTGGCCGGTGATCTTGGTGAGATCGTCGACCGCGCCATCGATCACCTTGCTGTCGCGAGCTGCCTCGCCGACACCGGTGTTCACGACGACCTTGACCAGTCCGGGGATCTGCATGACGTTCGCGTAGCCGAACTCTTCCTGCAGAGCCTTCTTGATCTCGGTGTTGTACTTCTGCTTCAGGCGCGGCTGGATCTTGCCAGCCGGCGCGGCAGTGTCGGTGCTCATCAGAGGTCCTTACCGCTCTTCTTCGCGTAGCGCACACGGACGGTGCGCTTCACGCCGTCCTTCGTCTGCTCCTCGACCCGGTGGCCGACCTTGGTCGGCTTCTTGGTCGAGGGGTCGACGAGTGCGACGTTCGAGATGTGGATGGAGGCTTCGACGGTCTCGATGCCTCCGGTCTTGGTGCCACGCTGCGTCTGGCCGACGCGGGTGTGCTTGGTGACGTAGTTCACGCCTTCGACGATCACGCGGTTCTTGTCGGCGAGGACGTCCAGGACCTTGCCCTGCTTGCCACGGTCGCCGCCACGCTCCTGCGTGGCACCGGTGATGACCTGAACCAGGTCACCCTTCTTGATCTTCGCCATGATTAGATGACCTCCGGCGCCAGCGAGACGATCTTCATGAACTTCTTGTCGCGAAGCTCACGACCGACCGGCCCGAAGATACGGGTGCCGCGGGGCTCCCCGTCGTTCTTCAGGATCACTGCGGCGTTCTCGTCGAACTTGATGTAGGAGCCGTCCGGACGACGGACCTCCTTCTTGGTGCGGACGATGACCGCCTTGACGACGTCGCCCTTCTTGACGTTTCCACCGGGGATCGCGTCCTTGACGGTCGCGACGATGGTGTCGCCGAGGCCCGCGTAACGGCGCTTCGAGCCACCGAGAACGCGGATGGTGAGCAGCTCCTTGGCGCCGGTGTTGTCGGCGACCTTGAGTCGGGATTCCTGCTGGATCACTTGGCCTTCTCCAGAATCTCCACCAGACGCCAGCGCTTCGTGGCGCTCAGCGGGCGGGTCTCGTTGATCAGGACCAGGTCGCCGATGCCGGCGGAGTTCGCCTCATCGTGCGCCTTGACCTTCGAGGTGCGGCGGATGACCTTGCCGTAAAGCGGGTGCTTCACGCGGTCCTCGACCTCGACCACGATGGTCTTGTCCATCTTGTCGCTGACGACGTAGCCGCGGCGTGCCTTGCGGTAACCGCGGGCAGCGGAGTCGCGGACGTCGTGCTCGGACGACTCGTGTCCTGCGGCCTGCGTCTCCGCAGTCGCTTCCTTCTTGGTGGCCATCACTCAGCCTCTTCCTTCACGGCGTCGTCGGCGGAGTCCGCCTTCTTCGCCTTCGACTTGGTCGCCTTCTTCGCCGGAGCCTCGACCGGAGCGGGCGTCGCACGGATGCCCAGCTCGCGTTCGCGGATCACGGTGTAGAGGCGCGCGATGTCGCGCTTGACGGCGCGGATGCGGCCGTGGCTCTCCAGCTGGCCGGTGGCCGACTGGAAACGGAGGTTGAACAGCTCCTCCTTGGCCTTGCGCAGCTCCTCGACGAGGCGCTGGTCTTCGAATGTGTCGAGCTCTGCCGGGGCGAGCTCCTTGGTGCCGATCGCCATTACGCGTCGCCCTCCTCGCGCTTGATGATGCGTGCCTTGAGCGGCAGCTTGTGAATTGCACGGGTCAGAGCTTCGCGAGCGAGCTCCTCGTCGACACCCGCGACCTCGAAGAGGACACGGCCCGGCTTGACGTTGGCGACCCACCACTCGGGGGAACCCTTACCGGAACCCATGCGGGTTTCGGCCGGCTTCTTCGTGAGCGGACGGTCGGGGTAGATGTTGATCCACACCTTTCCACCACGCTTGATGTGACGGGTCATCGCGATACGAGCGGACTCGATCTGACGGTTCGTCACGTAAGCGGGCGTGAGGGCCTGGATACCGTACTCGCCGAAGGAGACCTTCGTGCCGCCGGTGGCCTGACCCGAGCGACCCGGGTGGTGCTGCTTGCGGAACTTGACCTTACGGGGGATGAGCATTATGCCGACGCTCCTTCTGCGACAGGTGCCTCGTTGCGCGGGGCACGGCGGCGGTCGCCACCACGGTCGTCACGACGAGCCTTGGGTGCGTTGGCCTGCTCGCGAGCGAGCTCCTTCGCGGTCAGGTCGCCCTTGTAGATCCAGACCTTCACGCCGATGCGGCCGAAGGTGGTCTTCGCCTCGTAGAAGCCGTAGTCGATGTTCGCGCGCAGCGTGTGCAGCGGCACACGACCCTCACGGTAGAACTCCGAACGGCTCATCTCGGCGCCGCCGAGGCGGCCGGAGACCTGGATGCGGATGCCCTTGGCGCCGGCGCGCTGAGCGCCCTGCAGACCCTTGCGCATCGCACGACGGAACGCCACACGAGCAGAGAGCTGCTCGGCGATGCCCTGTGCGACGAGCTGTGCATCGGCCTCGGGGTTCTTGACCTCGAGGATGTTCAGCTGGATCTGCTTGCCCGAGAGCTTCTCGAGGTCGCCGCGGATGCGCTCGGCCTCGGCTCCACGACGACCGATCACGATGCCCGGACGGGCGGTGTGGATGTCGACGCGGACGCGGTCACGGGTGCGCTCGATCTCGATGTTCGAGACACCGGCGCGGTCGAGCTGCGTCTTGAGCAGGTTACGGATCTTGATGTCTTCGGCGACGTAGTCGGCGTAGCGCTGACCCGGCTTCGTCGAGTCAGAGAACCAACGCGAGACGTGGTCCGTCGTGATGCCGAGACGGAAGCCGTACGGGTTTACCTTCTGTCCCATTACTTGCTCGCCTTCTTGTTGCTGTCGCCCGCGGCGGCCGGAGCCACCTCAGGCGTCGAGAGCACGACCGTGATGTGGCTCGTGCGCTTCTTGATCTGGAAAGCGCGACCCTGTGCACGGGGCTGGAAACGCTTGAGCGTGGTGCCCTCGTCGACGTACGCGTTGGCCACGTACAGGTCCTTCTCGTCGAGGAACTCGCCGTCGCGATCTGCCTTCACCTGCGCGTTGGCCATGGCCGACGCGACGAGCTTGTAGATCGGCTCACTGGCGGACTGCTGAGCGAACTTCAGGATCGCCAGAGCCTCCTGGGCCTGCTTGCCCTTGATGAGCGCGACGACACGACGAGCCTTCTGAGGGGTCACGCGAATGTGCTTCACGCGTGCGATCGATTCGACCATTAGCGGCGCCGCCCCTTCTTGTCGTCCTTCTCGTGGCCGCGGAAGGTGCGGGTGGGCGCGAACTCGCCCAGCTTGTGACCGACCATGGTCTCGGACACGAACACAGGGATGTGCTTGCGTCCGTCGTGGACCGCGATCGTGTGACCCAGCATGGCCGGGATGATCATGGACCGACGGGACCAGGTCTTGATGACGTTCTTGGTGCCGGCTTCGTTCTGCACGACCACCTTGCGAAGCAGGTGATCGTCGACGAAGGGGCCCTTCTTAAGACTGCGAGGCATCTTCTCTTACTCCTACTTACGCTTCTTGCCGGCGTTACGACGACGCACGATGTACTTGTCGCTTTCCTTGTTGGCGTGACGGGTACGACCCTCAGCCTGGCCCCAGGGGGAGACGGGGTGACGACCACCAGAGGTCTTACCCTCACCACCACCGTGCGGGTGGTCGACCGGGTTCATAGCGACACCACGCACGGTCGGGCGGACGCCCTTCCAGCGCATGCGGCCGGCCTTGCCCCAGTTGATGTTCGACTGCTCGGCGTTGCCGACCTCGCCGATGGTCGCGCGGCAGCGCGCATCGACGTTGCGGATCTCGCCCGAGGGCAGACGCAGCTGGGCGTAGGGGCCGTCCTTGGCGACGAGACGGACGGACGCGCCGGCCGAACGTGCCATCTTCGCGCCGCCGCCGGGGCGGAGCTCGATCGCGTGGATCACGGTACCCGTGGGGATGTTCTTCAGCGGGAGGTTGTTACCCGGCTTGATGTCAGCCCCGGCACCCGACTCGACGATGTCGCCCTGCTTCAGCTTCGCCGGAGCGAGGATGTAGCGCTTCTCACCGTCGAAGTAGTGCAGCAGCGCGATGCGCGCGGTGCGGTTGGGGTCGTACTCGATGTGAGCGACCTTGGCGTTGACGCCGTCCTTGTCGTTACGACGGAAGTCGATGACGCGGTACTGGCGCTTGTGGCCACCACCGATGTGACGGGTCGTGATGCGGCCCTGGTTGTTGCGACCACCGGTCTTCGAGAGCGGGCGCAGCAGCGACTTCTCCGGCGTCGATCGAGTGATCTCGGCGAAGTCAGCCACCGACGAGCCGCGACGGCCCGGGGTCGTGGGCTTGTACTTGCGAATAGCCATTATTGTCCTTATCCCCCGGATCAGCCGATTGCCGTGAAGATGTCGATGGTGCCCGACTTCAGGGTGACGATGGCGCGCTTGGTGTCCTTGCGCTTGCCGGTGCCGAAGCGGGTGCGACGAGCCTTGCCGACGCGGTTGAGGGTGTTGACCCCTGCGACCTTGACGCCGAAGATCTTCTCGATGGCGAGCTTGATCTCGGTCTTCGAAGCGCGCGGGTCGACGAGGAAGGTGTACTTGCCTTCATCGATGAGACCGTAGCTCTTCTCGGACACGACCGGCTTCAGGATGATGTCGCGCGGGTCCTTGTTCAGGGCCGTCTGGAGAACAGATGCCTGCTCGCTCATGCGGAGACCTCCTGGTTGGCGCCGGACTTGGAGGCGATGAAGCCCTCGAGCGCGGCCTGGGTGAAGACGATGTCGTCGGAGACGAGCACGTCGTATGCGTTGAGCTGGTCGAACGTCAGCACGTGCAGGTTCGACAGGTTGCGGATGCTCTTCAGCGTCACATCGTCGTTGCGCTCGATCACGACGAGCACGTTCTTCGACGAGACGACGTTGGTGAGGAAGTTCACCGCGGTCTTGGTCGAAGGCGTGCCGTCGATCCCGAAGGACTCGATGGCGTGGATGCGGTCACCGCGGAAGCGGTCGCTGAGCGCGCCCAGCAGGGCGGCGGCGATCATCTTCTTGGGGGTGCGCTGCGAGTAGTCGCGCGGCTTGGGGCCGTGCACGATGCCACCACCGGTCATGTGCGGCGCGCGGATGGAACCCTGACGGGCGTTACCCGTGCCCTTCTGCTTGAAGGGCTTGCGGCCGGCACCGGAGACCTCGCCACGACGCTTGGTCGAGTGCGTGCCCTGGCGAGCCGCCGCGAGCTGCGCGACGACGACCTGGTGGATGAGCGGGATGTTCGTCTTGGCGTCGAACAGCGCGGCGGGAAGCTCGATCGAGCCTGCCTTCTTGCCGTCTGCCTTGAGGACGTCGAGCGCGAGAGTGGAGTCAGCCATGATCAGGCACCCTTCACTGCGTTGCGGACATAGACGATGCGGCCACGAGCACCGGGGACGGCGCCCTTGACGAGCATGAGTCCCTTCTCGATGTCGATGGAGTGCACCGTGAGGTTGAGGACGGTCACGCGCTCGCCACCCATACGGCCGGCCATGCGCATGCCCTTGAAGACGCGGCTCGGGGTCGACGATGCGCCGATGGAGCCGGGCTTGCGGTGGTTGCGGTGCGAACCGTGCGAAGCCGAGACACCCTTGAAGTTGTGACGCTTCATGACACCGGCGAAGCCCTTGCCCTTGCTCGTGCCGACGACGTCGACGAGCTGGCCGGCCTCGAAGGTGCCGTCGACCGTGAGCTCCTGGCCCAGGTTGTAGTCGCCGGCGTCCGCGGTGCGGATCTCGGTGACGTGACGACGCGGCGTGACGCCTGCTGCCTCGAAGTGGGCGGAGAGCGGCTTGTTCACCTTGCGGGGGTCGATCTGGCCGTACGCGATCTGCACGGCGTTGTAGCCGTCCTTCTCGGGCGTGCGGACCTGGGTGACCACGTTGGGTGCCAGCTCGATGACGGTGACGGGAACGAGCTTGCCGCTCTCGTTCCACACCTGGGTCATGCCGAGCTTCGTGCCCAGCATGCCCTTGGAAACCTTGGAGTTGATGTCAGCCATGTCGAACCTCAGAGCTTGATCTCGATGTTGACATCGGCCGGCAGGTCGAGACGCATCAGCGAGTCGACGGCCTTGGGCGTCGGGTCGACGATGTCGATCAGACGCTTGTGGGTGCGCATCTCGAAGTGCTCGCGGCTGTCCTTGTACTTGTGCGGCGACCGGATGACGCACACGACGTTCTTCTCGGTCGGAAGGGGCACGGGGCCGACGACGGTTGCGCCCGCACGGGTCACGGTGTCGACGATCTTGCGTGCGGACGTGTCGATGACCTCGTGGTCATACGACTTCAGGCGAATGCGGATCTTCTGTCCCGCCATTGTCTGCTCTCTCTCTTTAAGCGTCTTACCGTCCGGGACCGGGTGGCCCTGGGGCATTGGACGCACGTCGGCGCTGTTCGCGCCTCGGCACGAGAACGGCTCTTGCGAGTCGATCTGCTGCACCACTGTTCTTCTGTCAGCCGGACGCCGTGAAGCGACCGGATGCCGACCTTCCGCCGCGCACGGCAGAACCCTTCATGTAGAGGGGTGTCGGGGTTGTGTTCTGCTACCCGCGGCCTAGAACCCTGCACCGTCCCGGAGGAGGCACCGTCTATGCACTGCCCTGGCAGTGATCCCTCGCGCGCACAGCGGCGACGGAATATCGAACCTGTCTATTCTGCCACGGCTGATTTCACTTGCGCAAACCCGGGCGTGTCGCGCTCCTCCGGCAGCCCCGGTGACGCGTCCGAGAGGGCTCAGATCCCAGGAGATAGCGGGGCGAGGCATCCCCATGCCTCGCCCCGCTTGGGGAGGGCGTTCAGTGCGAGGGGGCACACCGAACGCGAGTAGCCCGGCGTGAAGGGACGCCGAACTCCTCGACCGAGGGCGCGGCGGAAGACCCGCCGCGCAGGCAGGGAGACGCTCAGGCGCCGTGACGGCGCGCGTCGCACGATGATCCCCAAGATCGCTTATCCCCAGTTTTGTACGCGGAAGTCCGCGTGCTTCGGGAAACCGAACCCCTTCGGCTCCCCGACCGCAAGATCCCCAGGCGGTCTCGACGATCCTACTGGATACATCTGTGGATGCGCCACATCCGACGACATTCCGAAGCCGAAGCCGCTGGACAGGAACAAAAGAGCGGCGACCCACCGGAGTGGATCGCCGCTCAGATGCTGTGCTGAGTCCTACTCGTTGCCGACGGCCTTGTCGGCGCTGTCGCGGATCTCGTCGATCTTGTCTGCGGCGCCGGGAGCGATCTTCTTGGCGAAGTCGGCCACGCCGTCGAGCACCTTGTCGCTGATGTCCTCGGCCTGCTCGCTCTTGACCGCCTCGGCGATCTTGTCCTTGTTCTGCTCGTACAGGTCCTTGCCCTTGTTGACGGCGTCCTCGATACCCATGATTCCCCTTCGGAGGCGGTGTGCAATGTGCGTCCAGTCTGCACGAAGGGCCGCACCATCACCAGAGGTAGTGCCTGAGGCAGAGGCCCGCGCCGACGCTCACTGGCAGGTGACGGCGTCCTGCGTGAGGACCGTCGGAGTGACGACCGGGGTGCTGTCGAGCTCGATCTTCGTGGGGGCATCGGAGTCCGCGACGAACTCGTAGGTGAGCGTCTTGGTCTCCTGCGGTGCGAGGGTCAACCGCATCGTGCCGACGGTGAACTCCTGATCGCGCAGGACCTCCGAGCGCGAGAGCTCCGCGTCCGCGTGCTGTGCCACCGCCGTGTACCCCTCGGGGGCGAAGACGAGCGTCTCGACTTTCATGGATCCCTTCGGCGTCTCGACACCGATCCCGGTGACGTACTCCGGAAGGCCGCGCACCGACGCGGGATCCACGGTGTTGCCCAAGGTGACCGTCACGAAGACATGACGCCGTCCATCGGCTGCGCAGACGGGCTGGCTCACGTCGATCCCCTGCGTCATGTACCGCTGCATCTTCCCGGGAGTCGAGTCGATGAAGTACACGCCGAAGCCCTCCGCACCGTCCGCTGCGTACGGACCTCTCCGATCGACAAGCGTGCCGGCGATGAGCTCCTGCTCCGACTCTCGCGCACTCCAGATCGCGATCCGCCCCTCCTTCGCCGCGAGTCCGAGCACGGAGGACAGCTTGGCGAGATCCGCCTCGCCACCCATCAGCTTCTGCAGCGTCAGGCCGGCGAACACCTGGTTGATCATGTCGACCTCGGCAGGCTCGTACGTCTTGTACAGGTCACCGAGCAGCATGGCGACCGCGTTGGAGTTCGAGATCTCCGGACCACCGGGGATCGCGACGGGCCCGGTCGCCACCAGGAGGTAGCTCAGGGCGACGGTGTCGAGAGCGACCACCGCATCGACTTCGACGCCCTTGGCCTCGCGCCACATGTCGCGCGCGACCTCGAACGTCCGGTCGAAGCGGGGCGAACGGGTGAGGGACTGCACATAGCTGCCGAACAGGAAGCCGTACAGGTTGGATTCCTCCTGGGTCACTCCCCCGACGGGCGGGCGGAAGTTCGGGAAGTCGCGTCCGGACGCCGACGACTGATTCACGATCGAGATGGCGCCGTTGTCGATGTGCACCTGCGCGAGCGAGCCGATGGTGCCTCCCCCGGACATCACCTCTCCGTTGTTCTGGAAGATGACGAGCACATCACGCGGCCCACCCTCCCCCAGGATCTCCGGAAGAGCTTCGACCAATGGCATCACGCCGGCAAGAGTGCTCGCAGCAGGCTTCAGGACCTTCTCGATGCGCTCGACGCCGGACGCCACGGGCCCCAGGAGTGCGCCGTGGTCGACGCCCGCCAGCATCGATGAGGCGTCCCGGACGGCCTTGTCGGCTGACCGCGCGATGTCTCCGATGCCGTGGATCGCCTGGAGGTCGAGGCCTCCCTCTGAGGGACGAAGCGCAGCGATGTCGATGGCAGACGCCGGAAGGAGCGCCTTGGTGGCCAGTTCGTCGACGGCGGCGGTCGCCATGCGGACGCCATGGAGGTTCGGACCGACCACCGGCACCCACTCCAGCGACTCCCAAAGGAATCCGCTGGTCTGCTCATGCGCGGAAGCGGCGGTCTTCGTCAGCTCCTCCGCGGCCGCCTGCGCACCCGCGCTGTCTCCCGAGGCGATCAACCCGGGGATGCTCTGTGCCAGCGGGACCGAAGCCTCGAGCTTGTCCTTGGCGTCGAGCGCCTTCGGAATGAGGATCGCCGCGATCACGGCGACGGCGATGAGCAGTGCGAGCACGACGCCCACCACCCACAGGATGATCCGCGTGCGGCGACTCTTTCGACGCTGCTGCTCGTTCTGGGCTCGACGCGCGCGTCTGGAGTCTCGGGTCACCGCAATATACTACCGACGTGGACCTGAGCAGCGTCGCAGACCGCGACGCACGCCCATGGCGGGGTTCGCCCACACCATGGAGGAGTGCACGTGAAAGCTGTCATCGTCGGTCAGGGATATGTCGGGCTTCCGGTCGCCATGCGCGCCGTGCAGGTGGGCATGACCGTCGTCGGACTCGATGTCGACAGCGTGCGGATCGCCGCTCTGCACGCCGGTGAGTCGTACGTCGATGACATCTCGTCGGAGCAGCTGAAGGAGGCGATCGCTTCCGGTCGCTATCTCGCGTCCTCCGACTACGGCGACACCGAGGGCTTCGACGTCGCGGTGATCACGGTCCCCACCCCGCTCCGCGAGGGCCTCCCCGACATCTCCTACATCGAGTCGGCGGGAGCATCGTTGGCGACCCGACTCACCCGCGGGGCGACGGTCGTGCTCGAGTCCACGACCTACCCGGGCACGACAGAGGAGATCCTCGTCCCCCTCCTCGAGGCCGGGTCCGGGCTCCGGGCAGGACAGGACTTCGCCGTCGGATACAGCCCGGAGCGGATCGACCCAGGCAACCCCACGTGGGGCTTCGTCAACACCCCGAAGGTCGTCTCCGGCATCGACGAGCAGTCGCTCGGCAAGGTGAAGGCCTTCTACGACCTCCTCGTGGACCGGACGGTGAGCGTGACCACGCCCAAGGAGGCCGAGCTCACCAAGCTTCTCGAGAACACGTTCCGCCACGTCAACATCGCCCTGGTGAACGAACTCGCCGTGTTCGCGCACGAGCTGGGCGTCGACATCTGGGAATCGATCGATGCCGCGGCGACCAAGCCGTTCGGGTACATGAAGTTCACCCCGGGCCCCGGTGTCGGCGGCCACTGCCTTCCCGTGGATCCGAGCTACCTCTCGTGGCAGGTGCGGCGCAAGCTCGGACGCAGCTTCCGCTTCGTCGAACTCGCCAACGATGTCAACGACCACATGCCGGACTACGTCGCCCAGCGTTCCATGGAGCTGCTCAACGAGGATCGGCGCTCGTTGAACGGATCGACGATCCTGCTGGTCGGACTCGCGTACAAGCGCGACACCGCCGACATCCGCGAGTCCCCCTCCCTGCGCCTCATCGAGCTGCTCACCTCCTTCGGCGCGTCCATCCGCGGCGCGGACCGCCACGTCGAGTCGCACCGGTGGCCGGCCGCCGTCGAGCGTGTGGAGCTCTCCGCTGCGGAAGTGGAGGCCGCGGATCTGGTCATCCTGGTGACCGACCACTCCGACTTCGACCTGACGCTACTGCATGAGTCCCCGACGCCGGTGCTCGACACCAAGGGCCGGCTCACAGGACCCAGGGTCGTTCGTTTGTGAGCTCGCTGCGCCTGATCCTCACGTCCTCGGCTGCCGCGGTCGCGACACTCTCCGTTCAGGTCCTCGGCCTCATCACCCTCGCCCCCACGGACTTCGGGCTCTTCTCGATCGTCTATCTCGCCGGCGCCTTCGCGCTGTCGCTCGCGCTCTCGCTCATCTGCGAGGCGGCGACCCGTTCGCGCCAGGACGCCCCCACCTCCTGGGCGGACTTCAGCGGTGCGTCGACGGAGTTCGCCCTGATCTTCGCCGCCGTCTCCGCACTCGTCGTCTCCCTGACGAACTCGCCCCTGACGCCGTACTGGTGGCTGATCGCGCTCGCCATCGGCGGCGGCGCCTACCGCTCGACCGCACGGTTCTACGCGGTCGAGAACGGCGACGCACGCGGGTCGGTCCTCGGTGACGCCATCGCCGCCGTCGTCGCCGTCGTCCTCAGCGTCGTCACCCTCACCCTCCACAGCGGCGAGCTCTCCTGGGTGCTCGGCACCTGGGCGGCGTCGAGCGTCGTCGCCGCCGTGTTCTCGAGGTGGCCGGCTCTGGGTCGCCCTGGCGTGCTCGTGCGCTGGACCCGTCAGCGCTGGACCGCCATCGCCCCTCTCGTCCGAGACTCCCTGATCATGGATGCCTCATCGATCGGTACCCCCTACGCGCTGGCCCCGATCCTCGGAGTAGGCCCGTTCGGTGTCTACCGCGCCGTGTCGAACGTCGCCGCACCGGTGCGCCTGCTGCTGAATCCGATCCGGCCGCGCATCGCCCGACTGCGGATGTCTGCGGCGACCGTCGGCGCGGTCGTGGCCGGCGGCATCGTGCTCGGCGGTCTCGCCGCCGGGGTGCTGCTGCTGCTCGGCGAGACGTCCTGGCCGCTCGGCACTCTCCGGGACCTCATTCCGTTCGCCGCACCGACCGCGATCTTCGTCATGGCGAACATGGTGGGGCACACCTTCTACATCGTGTCCCGGCTGCGGGCCTCACGACGCGGACTGCTCACGGCGCGGCTCGTCCAGACCGCGCTGGGCGTCGTCGGGCCGCTGGCGGGTGCTCTGCTGGGCGGGCTGAGCGGAGCGATATGGGCATACGCCCTCTCCACCCTGCTGTCGTCGCTCTTCTGGCTGCTCGTCGCCCGCCGCGCGGATCAGCTTCCGGTCACCGCCTGACGCCAGACCGACTCCCACGCCGAGAAGCTGTAGTGATCCCGGACTGTGCGGTGACCTGCGGCTCCACGCTCAGCACGTCGCGTCGCGCTCTCCGAGAAGAAGCCGGTGAGAGCGTCCGCCCAGTCGTCCGCGCTCTCGGGCGCGATGCCGTCTCCTCTGCGCAGGATCTCGGCGTTCACCCCGACCGGGTCGCCCATCATCGGAATCCCGGCCGCGCCGTACTGCAGCAGCTTGTAGCCGCACTTGCCTCGCGACCAGGCGGAATCCGGTGTCGGCATCAGCCCGAGATCGGCGTCGGCGAGCACGGCACCGAAGGTCTGCGGCGACCACGCCACCCGGTCGACGATCGCGTCCAGCGGGCCGAGCTCCGCGTCCCCCGCGCTGACGACGGTGAGCCGCATGCCCGTCCGCTCATGCGCGTAAAGCAGCGCAGACTCGATGTCGCGCAGATAGCCCTCCGTGGCGGGCGAGCCGATCCATATCGCGCGCGGCGTCTCCCCGATCTCGAAGCTCGTCTTGCGCGAGTAGTCCGCCGGATCCACGCAGCTCGGGATCACGGTCACGCGAGGGTTGATCCGACTCGCTGCCTCGGCGAGTGTGGGGTTTCCGGCGATGACGACGTCGGCCGCGCCGACCGCCGCTCGCCAGATCGCCGCCTTCGGGAACGGGCCCCGGCGGTCGAGGTGGAGGGCGTCGTCGAAATCGTAGATCCCGACGCGCTCGCCACCCAGCAGACGCCTCTCCACACCGCCGCGGCTCAGCGGACTCGCCTGCCGCGACACCAGCACTCGCGCGTCGCGCGGAGGCCTGCGACGCAGCTCCACCTCGGCCGCGAGCAGCCGCCGAGGCGACTTCAGGAGAGACCGTCCGGAGTTGGTCGCCCCGTCGAGATACGAGTGCGTGACCGCGGGCACCTCCAGCCTGTCGAGCCAGTCGAAGACGCGGACCCGTGCGCTTCCCGCACTGCGCCCGTAACTGGTGTACGTGTGCAGCGCCGTCACGATGCCGCCCGCCGGCGAGAGCCGATCACCCCGAGCACCACGATGATCGCGGCTGTGACGAGGTACAGCGTGTTGTTGGTCTTCTGCGCGAACGTGACCAGGAACAGCGTCGACACCAGCAGGGCCGACAGCCACCATCGCGCGGGCGACGCCCGCCGCGTGGAGTACAGGTAGGCCACGAGCGCGCCGATCGCCGCCGCGCCGAGGGCGACGCCGACGACCCGCCAGTCCCGATAGAACGGCTCCAGCCACGTGTACACGTTCGTCAGTGTGCCCACGTCGACGAACGGCGCCGAGGATTCCCAGGTGCGCAGCCCGGGGATCAGACCCAGGATGGGCTCGAAGAAGGCCGTTCCGAGGGTCTGCGGGTTGTAGTCGCCGTAGACGAGGCGAGGCCCGCCCACCGGGGGCCACGCGCCGTTGGTGGAATCCACCAGGGACAGGAACGCGGGCACGCCCGCGGTCAGGTAGATGAAGGGGCTGGAGAGTCCGGAGGCGCTCAGGGCAGGCGAGACGTTGCCGCCGACATCACCCGTCTTGCCCAGTGCGCCGGCGAGCACCTGGAAGGCCAGAAGCGCTCCGACGCCGATGGCTGCGATCGACACCGCCATCACCCACGGCCGGCGGTACCACGCACGCTCAGCCCCGCCCCGCCACGAGCGCGCGTAGAGGAGGAGAAGAGCAGCGATCGCGAGCAGAACCCCCGCGAAGAGGTTCGTCCGCTGCAGCAGGGCGAGCATCGAGGTGGCGAGCAGGACCGCGGCCGGCACGCGCCACCACCACGCGAGTCCGTTCCGGACCGACCCGGGGACGATGAGGATCGCCAGCAGAAGAGGTCCGACGTACATCAGCAGACGCGCCCACAGGGGCACCCCGGCGAGGTACGACTCGGCGGCGCCTCGGATCGTCTCGGGATGGAACCAGAAGGCGTCCCACCCGAAGCGCTGGAGGATGGTCCAGATGTACACCCCGAAACCCAGCGCGTAGGCGCCGGCGAGGATCAGCAGGACTCGCCGGCTGACGAGCGCATGGTCCCGCGGTGCCAGGTCGGCGCCGCGTGCCTTGCGGGCTGCGAGCGCGACACCTCCCCACGCCCCGACGGAGAAGAACGCCATACCGACCAGCAGCACGCCCCACGCGGCGATCGATGCACCGTGATAGGCGATGAGCCCCGACCCGACGAGGACCAGCGTCACCGCCCACACCGCGTTGTGCACGACCACGGGAAGGAACGCTCGTCGCGCGATGAACCAGGTCAGGACGGTCAGTCCGATGAGCACGGCGACGACGACGAGCGCGCCGACGCCGTTGGAGACGTCCGTCATCGCCGACCCCGCTCCATCTCACTCCGCAGGAAGTCGGACACCGAGGCATGGACCGCGTCACGTCGGAAATGCTCGACCACGAAGTCGCGGGCGTTCGCGCCCAGGTCCGCCGCGAGATGCGGATCCTCGATCACCCGCTGCAGAGCGTCGGCGAGCTGACCCGCGTCCCCCGCCGTCACCATGAGTCCGGTGCGCTCGGGGATCACGGAATCCACCGCTCCGGTCGCATCCGTCGTGACGACGGCGATCCCCGTCGCCCCCGCCTCCAGCACGACGTTGGGGAAGCCCTCGCGCAGGGTCGGGAGGCAGAGGGCTCGCATCAGGGGATAGTACATCGATGTGTCCGGCACGGCCCCGAGCACGATCGGGGCGCGCCGCAGTCGAGAGAAGGAACCCAATTCCGCACCGTCGACGCCGCCCACGATCAGCAGCTGGTACTCCGCTCCTCGGTCGTCCAGGAGGCGACAGGCTTCGGCGAGGACCTCGAGGCCCTTGTCGTGGTTGAGTCTGCCGACGAAACCGATGACGGGGACACCGGGCAGGAGGCCATCGACCTGCGCCGCCGTGTTGCCGGGGGCGAAGCGATCCACATCCACACCGTTGGAGCTGCCTCTGCCGCGCACGGTGATGCGTGCGGCCGGCGCGAGCCGCAGGGACACGACGCGCTGTCGGAGACTCGGACTCACCGCCAGCGTGGTGGTCGCGAGGCGGATCGTCAGACGCTCCATGATCGTCAGCACCCGCCGAGTCATCCCCGCTGCGGTCTCCAGTCGGAGCCCGCGCAGGTGATACACGCGAGTGCGAACGCCGAGCAGTCGGGCGGCGGTGATGCCGAGCAGGCCTGCTTTCGGAGTGCCGACGAAGACGACGTCGGGCCGGAGGCGGCGGATCAGCCGCATCCAGTCACGAAGCCCGCGGACGTCTCCGACGATGTCGATCTCCCTGGCCATGGGGAGCGGATGCACCGAGACGCCGGGAGACGTTGCGAGCGCCTCGAGTCTCTCGCCGGGCGAGCTCGCGACGTGCACCTCCCATCCGTCAGCGACCAGCCGCTGCGGCAGCCCGGACAGCAGGCCGATGGAGACGTCCGCCGTGACGCCGATCAGTATGCGAGCGGTCGCGGCCGGGGTCACGAGTCCTTGCTCCGGAACCACGCGACGGTCTTCGCGATCCCTTCCTCGAGCGGGACGGGCTGCACGTCGGGGAACAGCTCCCGCAGACGAACGCCGTCGGACTGGGAGGCACGTACATCGCCAGGACGCGGATCGACGTGCTCGACGCTCACCGTGCGACCGGTCTGATCTTCGATGACGGTCACCAGCTCGCGCAGCGTGGTGTTGGTTCCGAACGCGAGATTCACGGGATGTCCCGACGTCACGCGGTCTCGGACGGCGACCATGAGCGCATGCGTCACCGTGTCGACGCTCGTGAAGTCCCGCGACTGCAGGCCGTCGCCGTGGATGGTGAGCGCCCGTCCGGCGAGGGCCGCGTCGACGAACCTCGGGATCACGGCGGCGTACACATGATCGGCCGGCTGGTAGGGACCGTAGACGTTGAAGAAGCGGAACGCCAAGGTCGGAAGACCATAGGAATACTGGTAGGCCAGCACGTAGGCCTCTCCCCCGAGCTTGGTCGCCGCGTACGGGCTCATCGGCCGCGTCCAGTCGAACTCCGACTTCGGCAGAGCGGGGTTGGCGCCGTACACGGAGCTCGAGGATGCCATCACCACGTAGGCGTTCTCGCGCCGGGCCGCTTCGAGCACGGTCAGCGTCCCCGTCAGGTTGGCGACGTGAGAGGCGACCGGGTCGTCGATGGACCGCGGGACGCTGCCGAGCGCGCCCAGGTGGACGATCGCGTCCGCACCGACAGTGGCGGCGGCAACCGCTTCGGCGTCGGCGACGGACCCGCGGTGCAGTGTGATCCGCGTTCCGGCGAGGTTCGATTCGCGTCCCGTGCTGAAGTCGTCCAGCACGTGGACATCGACGTCGGGCGCCTCGTCGTTGAACCGTCGCACGAGGTTCGAACCGATGAACCCGGCACCGCCGGTGATGACTACCTTCACGAGCTGTGACTCTTTCCTGTTGTTCTGTGGACGCGAGCGGGTACTCCCACCAGTGTCACCCGAGCAGGGGCGTCCTTGGTCACGCACGCAGCCGCCCCGACCGTGACGTCCGCACCGATGCTCAATCCCTGCAACACGACCGATTTCGCGCCGATGAGCACGCGCTCTCCGATGCGCACGTCCCCCGACACCACCGATCCCGGATTCAAGGACACCGCATCCGCGAGGACGCTGTCATGGCCGACGATGGCTCCCGGATTCACGTGTGCGTGGCGTCCGATCCGGACATTCGTCGACACCAGCGCACCGGCGCATACGACCGTGCCGACGCCGATCGTCGTCAGGGACCCGATCGACGCGCCGGGGTGCACCAGCGTCTCCGCCCGGTCGCTTCCCACCCGCGCGGCGATGTGCGCGCGATGTTCGGGCGACCCCACCGCGATGACGAATGACGACGCCGGGTGCGCGGCGAGTGCTGCATCGATGGTGCCGAGATGGCGATGGCCCCGATCGGCCAGACGCTCCAGAGCGAGAGGGCTGGGGGCATCGTCGGCGAAACCGAGCACGCCGAAGCGGGGCGACACCGCGTTCAGGGCTTCGACGACGTCCAGCGTCTCGCGTGCGAAACCTCCCGCCCCGAGGATGATCAGCTCACGCATCGGCATCCTTCAGACCTCGAAACTCCGGCATCGTGGCGTGGCCGTCGGCGCTGACCCCGTCACGGCGCACCACGACGGCGACCGTGCGCCACAGGATCCACAGGTCGAGCCTCATCGATCGCGTGTCGACGTACTTCACGTCGAGCTGCAACCGCTCATCCCAGTCGACGGTGTTCCGACCGCTCACCTGCGCCAACCCGGTGACCCCTGGTCGCACCTCATGCCGACGAGCCTGCACTGGCGTGTACCGGTCGAGGTAGGAGACGAGGAGAGGGCGCGGCCCCACCAGGCTCATATCGCCGAGCAGCACGTTCCAGAAGGTCGGCAGCTCGTCGAGGCTGGTGCCGCGCAGCAGGCGCCCGAATCCGGTCAGCCGTGCCGCGTCGTCGGCGGTGCCGACCGCAGGATCGGCGGGGCGCATGGTGCGGAACTTGTAGAGGGTGAAGACCTTCCCGCCGAGCCCCGGCCGCGGCTGCCGGAAGATCACCGGGCGACCGAGGTTCATCAGCACCAGCGCGGCCACGATGATCTGCAGGGGAAGGGAGAGGATCAGCACCACGGCGGCGATGCCGAGGTCGAGCGTGCGCTTGGCCGCGTCGAAGAAGACTCTGCTCATGCGCGCTCAGCCAGGAAGCCGCGGATCAGGGTCTGCACACGCTCCATCTGCTCCTCGGACAACGCCGACCCCGACGGCAGCGTGATGCCCACGCGGAAGAAGCGCTCCGAGACCCCGTTCACCGCGGCCGGGGCCTCGGTGAAGACGGGCTGCAGGTGCATGGGTTTCCACAGCGGTCGGGATTCGACGTCATGAGAACCGAGGTGCGCGGAGAGCTCGGAGGCACTCCAGCCGGTGACGTCCTCGTCGACGAGCACGGCGGTGAGCCACGCGTTGTCCTCGGCATCGTGGTCTCCGCCGAACACCGAGACGCCGTCGACGTCCGCGAACAGCGCGCGGTACTCGTCGCGCCAGCGGTGACGTCGGCGGATCATGTCGTCGAGGCGGGACAGCTGTGCGCGACCGAGCGCAGCGAGGAGGTTGCTGAGCCGGTAGTTGTAGCCGATGTCGGTGTGCTCGTAGTGCGCGACCGGCTGTCGCGCCTGCGTCGCGAGATAGCGGACGCGATCTGCGATCTCCGCGTCATCGGTCACCAGCATGCCGCCGCCGGAGGTCGTCATGATCTTGTTGCCGTTGAAGGAGAAGACCGACGCGCGCCCGAAGCTGCCTGCGGGTCGGCCGCCGCGGCGGCCTCCGAGCGACTCGGCGGCATCGGCGAGCACCGGGATCCCGTACGCATCGGCGATCTGCTCGATCGCCTCGAGATCGGCGACCTTGCCGAGCAGGTCGACGGGGACGATCGCCTTCGGCGGTGTGCCCTTCGCCTCGAGTTCCGTGATGACCTCGCGGAGCAGGCCCACATCCATGTTGCCCGTCACCGGGTCCGCGTCGATGAAGTACGGCGTCGCGCCCGTGTAGGCGATCGCATTGGCGGTGGCAGCGAACGTGAAGCTCGACGTGACGACGATGTCGCCGGCGCCGACCCCGAGCGCGAGAAGTCCGAGGTGGAGCCCTGCCGTCCCCGAGCTCAGCGCGACCGCGTGGCGCACTCCGACCCTGTCGCACATCTCGCGCTCGAAGGCGTCGACGTCCGGACCGAGCGGAGCGACCCATCCGGACCGCAGGGCGGCGACGATCGCCTTCTCCTCGAGCTCGCCGACATCGGGAGACGACATGTAGATCCGGTCGTTCATCGCGGGAGGTCTCCTTCTCGACCATGGGCGGACACGGCAGCCTCTGCGGGAACGAGCCGGCGCATCCAGCCGCCGAGGTCGAGCGCCTCCGGGCTGATGCTCCCGATCGACGTGTGCTGGATCTGGGGGTGGAAGGGTCGTTCGACGACCTCGTCTTCACCGACCAGTTCCTCGTGCAGCTTCTCGCCTGGGCGCAGACCGGTGTAGACGATCTCGATGTACTCGCCGGACATCGCGATCATGCGTTGCGCGATGTCGAGGATCTTCACCGGCTCGCCCATGTCGAGGATGAGCACTTCGCCAGGCCGGCCGATGCTTCCGGCCTGGATCACCAGCTGACACGCCTCGGAGATCGTCATGAAGTATCGAGTGACCTCCGGGTGGGTCACGGTCACGGGCCCGCCGGCCTCGATGAGGGTCCGGAACATGGGGAGCATGGAGCCCCTGCTGCCGATCACGTTGCCGAAGCGCACGGAGAGGTATCGACGACGCGAGCTCTTCGCGGCCCACACCGTGAGCTTCTCCGCCACGCGCTTCGAGTGTCCGAGGACGCTCGAAGGGTTCGCCGCCTTGTCGGTGGAGATGTTCACGAACGTCTCGACGTCGACGTCGAGCGCGGCTTCGAGCACGTTCCGGGTGCCGAGCACGTTCGTCTTCCAGGCCTCTTCGGGATACTGCTCGAGCATGGGCAGATGTTTCAGCGCCGCGGCGTGGAAGACGACTTCGGGGCGATGACGACGGAAGACCTCGCGAAGCGATTCGACATCGCGGATGTCGGCGAGGACGACATCCTCGGTGTCGAGAAGGCCGTGGCCGGAAATGCTGAGCTGGCTTCCCTGCAGGCCGCTCTCGTCACGGTCGAGCATGACGAGGACTTCCGGCCCGAACTGCGAGAGCTGGCGGCAGAGCTCGCCGCCGATCGACCCGCCTGCCCCGGTGACGAGCACACGCTTCCCCGTCACGTATCCCGCGATCGACTTGACGTCGGTGTCGACGGGCTGACGACCGATGAGGTCTTCGATGCGGACATCCCGCAGGTCGCGGATGCGGCTCGCGCCCTGCAAGACCTTGTCGAGTTCCGGGAGCACGAGAACGTTGAGACCGGCAGCGTTGCCCGCATCGGTGACGCGGCGCAGCAGTGCGGCGTCGGCGCGTCCTACCGCGATGATGAGCTCCGTCGCGCCGCTCAGCTCGACGGCTGCCCTCAGCTGCGCGAGCGTCCCGAGGACGGGAACCCCCTTGACCCGCAGGTTTCGCTTCTTGAGGTCATCGTCGATCAGACCGACGGGACTGAAGACCGGCTCCTTCGTCTCGTTGAGCATCCGGCTGATCAACTGCTGGCCTACCCAGCCGGCGCCGAACACCAGCACCTTGCGCGATCCTCCCGGAACGTCCTCGCTCTTCCGGCTGAAGACGAGCGGCACGTAGCGGAAGACCAGCATCAGAACGAGTGCGATCGCCGTCACCGACAGAGCGCTGCGGAGGGCTTCCGCCGGCTGACGCATCCATACGAGCAACACGGCACCCATGACGACACCCACGAGGAGCGCCGAGAGCCCCAGAGCGCGCACCTCCTCGATGGAGCCGTACAGGTAGCGCCCGCGATACAGATGAAGGACGAACCCGGCAGCGAACTGCGCGGCGATGAGGCCTGCGATCACGATCAGCACGAACGGCCACACCGCGAGCGGGACGAGGAAGTCGTAGCGCAGGAGCACTACCAGCAACGCGGCGATGCTCCACGCCACCGCGTCCGGCACGAGTCGATTGACCCTGCGGCGAGTCGCGTCTTCTCCGATGCTCATTTGTCCCCTCCCCGTTGCTGGACCGCAACTCCGTCCGTGGCACGGTTCCCCATCACGGCGCGGAGGCCCGCATAAGCGACGGCAGCCGCCACCCCGATGAGCGCTCCCACCGGGAGCACGGTCACCGCGAGCGGCTGCACGGGCGACACCGGCGTCACCGCATCGAACGTCTCCGCGGTGACACCGGATCCAGCCTGTTCCGCCGCCGACTCGGCTATCGCGGTCGCCATGGCTGCCGCCGTCCGAGGGTCCGTGTGCGAGACCGTCACCGCGGTGATCGAGGTCTCCGGACGCCACGTTGCGGAGACACGGTCGGAGAGTTCGCTCCGTGAGACCCCGAAGTCCTTCGCTATCGGGGCGATGACGCTCTCCGATCGCGCTCGAACGGCGGCATTCGTCGCCACCGTCCGAGGGACGAACGTCTCTGGGGCGTCTCCGGCGCTGAACACGATCTCCGCTTCCGCCTCATAGGTCGGAGGTGTGAAGAGGAGCACTGCCGTCGACGCGAGCATGCTCAACACGAAGATGATCGACATCCCCACCCATGCGCGCCTGAACGCGCCGAACCACTCCCCCGGCGACATGCTTCTCCTCTTCGAACCACATGGGCACGGAACGACTCTGTAAACCAGCATCCCAATACATCGGGCGTGGAGGACGGAACCCGGCCGATAGTCCGATAGATGACACTGCCGCTCCTGCGCGGTCTAGTCATTCTATTGGATGAAATCTCCGGCTCCGTGCCGACCACGGATCATGCCCAGACGACGGGCCCCGCTGCACGACAAAGGGGCCGGACCCGAAGGTCCGACCCCTTTGCGAGGAAGCAGATGCTTACTTGATGATCTTCGTGACCGTACCGGCGCCGACGGTGCGTCCACCCTCACGGATGGCGAAGCCGAGGCCCTCCTCCATGGCGATCGGCTGGATCAGCTCGACCGTCATGTCGGTGGTGTCGCCGGGCATGACCATCTCGGTGCCCTCGGGCAGCGAGATGACGCCGGTGACGTCGGTGGTGCGGAAGTAGAACTGTGGGCGGTAGTTCGTGTAGAACGGGTTGTGACGCCCACCCTCGTCCTTGGACAGGATGTACGCGGTGCCCTCGAAGTCGGTGTGCGGCGTGACCGAACCCGGCTTCACGATAACCTGGCCGCGCTCGACGTCCTCACGCTTGGTGCCGCGGAGCAGCAAACCACAGTTCTCGCCGGCCCAGGCCTCGTCGAGCTGCTTGTGGAACATCTCGATACCCGTGACCGTGGTCTTGACGGTCGGACGGAGTCCGACGATCTCGACCTCGGAGTTGATGGCCAGCGTGCCACGCTCGGCGCGACCCGTGACGACGGTGCCACGACCGGTGATCGTGAAGACGTCCTCGACGGGCATCAGGAACGGCTTGTCACGGTCACGCTCCGGGTCCGGAACGCTGTCGTCGACAGCCTGCATCAGGTCCAGGATCGCCTGGGTCCACTTCTCGTCGCCCTCGAGGGCCTTGAGAGCCGAGACGCGGACGACAGGAGCGTCCTCGTCGAAGCCCTGGCCTGCGAGCAGCTCGCGGACCTCGAGCTCGACGAGCTCCAGGATCTCCTCGTCGTCGACCATGTCGGACTTGTTCAGCGCGACCAGCAGGTACGGAACGCCGACCTGCTTGGCCAGCAGCACGTGCTCACGCGTCTGAGCCATCGGGCCGTCGGTGGCGGCGACCACGAGGATCGCGCCGTCCATCTGAGCCGCACCGGTGATCATGTTCTTGACGTAGTCGGCGTGGCCGGGAGCGTCAACGTGCGCGTAGTGGCGCTTGGGGGTCTCGTACTCGATGTGCGAGATGTTGATGGTGATTCCACGCTGGCGCTCTTCCGGCGCCGAGTCGATGGAAGCGAAGTCACGCTGCACGTTGGTGTCGGACGGGAACTTGTCAGCAAGCACCTTCGAGATCGCTGCGGAGAGCGTGGTCTTGCCGTGGTCGACGTGACCGATCGTTCCGATGTTGACGTGCGGCTTGGTCCGCTCGAACTTGGCCTTAGCCACTGGGTCCTCCTCAGGACGTCGTTGTAGAGGTGACCGGGCACTGGTTTGCGACCGGTTCTCTACGGGTTAGGTTCTCAGTTTAGTAGAGAGGGAATGTGAAGTTGTAGGTGACCTGGGAACCCCGGGTGCTTCGACAGGCTCAGCGACCCAGGGCTCCCAGAAGAGCGATTACTCGCCCTTGGTCTTCTGGACGATCTCGTCGGCCACAGCGCGGGGCACCTCAGCGTAGCTGTGGAACTCCATCGAGTAGACGGCACGGCCCGAGGTCTTCGAGCGCAGGTCGCCGATGTAGCCGAACATCTCGGACAGCGGGACCTGAGCGCGGACGACCTTGACGCCGGCAGCGTCTTCCATCGACTGGATCTGGCCTCGACGCGAGTTCAGGTCGCCGATGACGTCGCCCATGTACTCCTCAGGAGTACGGACCTCGACGGCCATCAGCGGCTCGAGCAGCACGGGGTTGGCACGACGCGCGGCCTCCTTGAAGCCCATGGAGCCCGCGATCTTGAACGCCATCTCCGAGGAGTCGACGTCGTGGGCCGCACCGTCGACGATGGTCGCCTTGACGCCGACCATCGGGTAGCCCGCGAGCACACCGACGTTCATCGCGTCCTGGAAACCGGCGTCGATCGAGCCGATGTACTCACGAGGGATGCGACCACCGGTGACGGCGTTCACGAACTCGTAGGTCTTCTCGGAGTCGAGGTCGAGCGGCTCGATGGTGAACTGGATCTTGGCGAACTGTCCAGAACCACCGGTCTGCTTCTTGTGCGTGTAGTCGTGCTTCTCGACGGTCTTGCGGATCGTCTCGCGGTACGCCACCTGCGGCTTGCCGACGTTGGCCTCGACGTTGAACTCGCGCTTCATGCGGTCGACGAGGATGTCGAGGTGCAGCTCGCCCATGCCCTTGATGGTCGTCTGACCGGTCTCGGGGTTGAGCTCCGTACGGAAGGTCGGGTCCTCTTCAGCGAGCTTCTGGATGGCGACACCCAGCTTCTCCTGGTCGGCCTTGGTCTTCGGCTCGATCGCGACCTCGATGACGGGCTCCGGGAACGTCATCGACTCGAGGACGACGGGCGCCGTCGGGTCGGTGAGGGTGTCACCCGTGGTGGTGTCCTTGAGGCCGATGACCGCGTAGATGTTGCCGGCGGTGACCGAGGGGACCGGGATCTCCTTGTTGGCGTGCATCTGGAAGATCTTCCCGATGCGCTCCTTCTTGTTCTTGGTCGAGTTGACGACGGCCGAACCGGAGTCGAGGTGGCCCGAGTAGACGCGCACGTAGGTGAGGCGACCGAAGAACGGGTGCACGGCGACCTTGAACGCGAGAGCTGCGAACGGGTCATTGGCGTCGGGGTGACGCTCGATGATCGTGTCGTAGTCCTTCGGGTCGTGCGCCTCGATCGAGCCCACGTCGAGCGGGTTCGGGAGGTAGTCGACGACCGCGTCGAGCATCGGCTGGACGCCGCGGTTCTTGAACGCGGAGCCGCAGAGCACCGGGTAGATCTCGCTCGCGACGGTCAGCTTGCGGATGGCGCCCTTGATCTCGGCGACCGTGAGCTCCTCGCCACCGAAGAACTTCTCCAGCAGCGCGTCGTCGGTCTCGGCGACGGTCTCGAGGAGCTGCTGACGGTACTCCGCCGCCTTCTCCTTGAGGTCTTCCGGGATCTCCTGGATCTCGTAGGAGGCGCCCATGGTGACGTCACCCTTGGAGTCTCCGGCCCAGACCAGTGCACGCATCTCGATCAGGTCGACGACGCCGATGAAGTCGCTCTCCGCGCCGATCGGCAGCTGGATCACGAGCGGCTTGGCGCCGAGGCGGTTGATGATGGTGTCGACCGTGAAGTAGAAGTCGGCGCCGAGCTTGTCCATCTTGTTGACGAAGCAGATGCGCGGGACGTTGTACTTGTCGGCCTGACGCCAGACGGTCTCGGACTGGGGCTCGACGCCCTCCTTGCCGTCGAACACGGCGACCGCACCGTCGAGCACGCGGAGCGAACGCTCCACCTCGACCGTGAAGTCCACGTGGCCGGGGGTGTCGATGATGTTGATCTGGTTCTTGTTCCAGTAGCAGGTCACGGCGGCAGACGTGATCGTGATGCCGCGCTCCTTCTCCTGCTCCATCCAGTCGGTGGTCGAGGCGCCGTCGTGCGTCTCGCCGAGCTTGTGGTTGACGCCCGTGTAGAACAGGATGCGCTCGGTCGTCGTGGTCTTGCCGGCATCGATGTGCGCCATGATGCCGATGTTGCGGACCTTGCTCAGGTCCGTGAGCACGTCTTGTGCCACAGGAGTGTCCTTATCTTTTGGAGCAGGTGTACTGCGAAGAGGGGGTGCCGGCCCCTCTTCGGGTGGCCGAGGGGCCGGCGGAGCTGTTTACCAGCGGTAGTGAGCGAACGCGCGGTTCGACTCGGCCATCTTGTGCGTGTCCTCGCGGCGCTTGACCGCGGCACCCAGGCCGTTCGACGCGTCGAGGATCTCGTTCTGCAGACGCTCGGTCATCGTCTTCTCACGACGGCCCTTCGCGTAGCTCACGAGCCAGCGCAGTGCGAGCGTGTTGGCGCGGTGAGGCTTGACCTCGACCGGCACCTGGTAGGTCGAGCCACCGACGCGGCGGCTGCGGACCTCGAGGGTCGGGCGCACGTTGTCGAGCGCCTTCTTCAGGGTGGCGACGGCGTCCTGACCGTTCTTCGCCTCGACACCGCGGAGGGCGCCGTAGACGATCGACTCGGCCAGCGACTTCTTGCCGTCGACGAGGATCTTGTTCACCAGCGAGGTGACGATCGGTGCGCCGTATACCGGGTCGTTGACGACGGGGCGCTTGGGGGCTGGTCCCTTACGAGGCATCTAACTCAACCCTTCTTCGCGCCGTAGCGGGAACGAGCCTGCTTACGGTTCTTGACTGCCTGGGTGTCCAGGGCGCCGCGGACGATCTTGTAACGCACACCGGGGAGGTCCTTGACACGACCGCCACGCACGAGCACGAGCGAGTGCTCCTGCAGGTTGTGGCCCTCACCGGGGATGTACGCGGTGACCTCGGTGCCGTTGCGGAGCTTCACACGAGCGACCTTGCGCATCGCCGAGTTCGGCTTCTTCGGCGTGGTGGTGTAGACGCGGGTGCAGACCCCGGCCTGCTGCGGGTTCGACTTGAGCGCCGGCGCCTTGGTCTTGGTGACCTTGGGCGAGCGACCCTTGCGAACCAACTGCTGAATGGTTGGCACGTTCTCTCCTCATAGTGCTGCACGGTGACAGCGTGATGGGTTTCACATCATGACCCACCGGCACGCCGGAACCGACGAGCTTTTGGTGTGATGGGTATGCCGTGGGGGCAGACCGACAGGTGCCGGCGCCCAGTGCGCACGCGGAGGCGTGCACACACCTGATCAAGTGTAATGCCGCGTAACGTAGCGGTCAAATGGGCGTGACTGCGCTCGCACCTCAGGGCAGGTCGGGGTCGAACGGCGAGTCGAGCGATTCGGTCAGCTCGGCCAGCAGCGCCTCGATCTGCGGCTCGACGTGCTGCGAGACCGCGGCCTGGATCGAGATCCGGTGCCGCAGCAGGATGCCGCAGATCTCGCGGCCCACCAGGTTGGCGTACTCGTCGGCGAGTGCCACCTCCTGCCGGAGCGCGATCTTGGCCTCCTCCGTGAGCGGAGGCAGCGCGGGGAGCTCCGCGGAAGAGTCGTCCGCGAGCCCGGCGATGGTGAACAGGAACGGGGCGCCAGGAACCGGGTCGGGATCGAGCGGGAGGCCGTCGAACTCGGGGTCGAGATCCTCCGCCGGGCGATAGCTGCGGGCACGGTTGCGCGCGGCCTGCTGGTCGAGTTCGCGCTGCAGCATCGGCAGGTTCCTCGCCGTGTACTCCGCGACGGCATGATCGACGATGGTCTTGATCCTGGTCGACAGCCCGTGCTGCACCCCGTGCGGCACGTTCGCCCCGATGCCGGCCGCCGAGAGGATCGGCGAGCCGAGACACCGACGACACGGCGCGACGCGACCGCGGTGGGTCGCCGGCTCCCAGCGCGGCACCCAGCGCAACCAGGCTTCGACGGCCTGGTCGACCTGCGTCTCCAACGAGCGCTCCACTCCACCAGCGTACGGCGCGTCGCCCCTCGCCGTCGCGATTTCCCCAGCCCGGCGGGGCGAAGATGGACGAGCGCCCGAAGGTCACTCCTCCTCTTCGCGCTCCCAGGGCCAGCGTGGATGCTCCGCACGGGTGCGCCGCAGGGCGATACCGCCCCACCCGGCGATCAGCGCAGCCAGCACGATGACAGCGCTCGCACCGCCTCGCACCAGGTCTCCGGCGACCGCAGTCGCGAGCACGAGATCTCCGTCGCCGATGAGTACGGCGAGCCAGACGACGACGAGGTGGGCGAGTCCCGCCGTCAGGGCGATCGCGACCGTCGCCACATAGGAGGGCTGCGACCGACGTAGCGTCGACCACAGGACGAGGGCGAAGGAGACGACGGCGGCGATCATCCCGGCCACTCCCGGCACCTGGCCCAGGTTCGGGACCGCGATGATGTCGGTGTCCGTGGCGACGCTCACCGCTCCGAGTCCGAAGACGGCGAGCGCGAAGAAGCCGATGGTGGCGAGGACCACCGCCAGGATGGCCGAAACCCCCGCGGACTCGGGTCCGCGGGGGTTCGGCGTGGTGGAGTTCGTGATTACCTCGCCAGCGTCGGGCCGGCTTCGAGCGTGCGCTCGTACTCGCGCTGTGCCTCGGCGTTCAGCTCGGTCTTGCGGGCGCCGCTGCGTGCGACCCACGCGCCGAACCAGATCGTGAGCTCGCGGGCGAACACGAATGCCGCGATCGCGAGCGGAGCGAGCAGCTGCTCGCCGACGAGGTCGAGGCCCTGGCTCGAGCTGAGCTTCCAGAACGGGGCTTCGAAGAGCTGCCCGAGGATGTGGCCGCCGTACGCGATGACGCCGACGATGAGACCGAAGACGACCCAGAGTCCCCAGCGACCGCGGTTGATGATCGCGCCGAGCAGCCAGAACCCGAGGAAGAACACGACGACGGGCGTCCAGAACCCCCAGGTGGACAGCGGGGCGACAGCACTCTGACCGATGTTCTCTCCGGTCACGTCACCGGCGATCGCGCCGAGACCGAGCCATGCACCGAGGTACAGGACCGCGAAGACGAGGGTGGCGAGAAGCCCGATGGCCCCTGCCGTGCCGCGGTTGCCCCGGTCACGGGGAGGCTCGGGAGCCTGGACGAAGATCGGCTGCGGCTGCGCTGCGGCCGCGACCACCAGCGGCTCCGAGGGGACGACACGCGTCTCGGCCTCATCGCCGTACTGGGCGTAGGCGGCTCCCGCCATGCCCGACTGCTCGTGGCCGAAGGGCACGGGCTCGCCCACGACGGGCTCCGGGTAGAAGGAGGTGGTCTCGGCGTCGGCCTGAGCCCTGATCTCTTCGGCGCGGTCGTACGACGCAGCGGAGGAAGCGGGGGTCACCGCGGGGGGCGGCGATGCGAAGGTTCCGGGGTGTTCGCGCTCGGCCGCTTCGAAAGCGGCGAGGTCGGGATCCACGGGTGCGGCGGCCGGCGTGACGTCGCCACCGTCTGCCGCGGTCTCGCCGGAGCCGGGAACATCCGCACCTGCGGCCGCGGCGGCATCCAGACCCGCGTTCGCGCTGCCGACGACGTCGTCAACGTCAGCCGGCTTCTCGGGCTGGGGAACGTCGGGGTCACTCATGGGGTGCGCCTCTCATCGGAATCGTGCATTGCGAGGGTACCTCCGCGCGAACGGACGCTCGCGGAGGCGTGCCGACGTGTCGGCATTCATGCGGATACGTCGTCCCAGGTCAGGGAAGAGCGGTGCGAAGCGCATCCCCGGCGAACTGGGCGAGCACGGGGACCATCGGAAGCGACAGCCACACGAGGGCGCCGATGACGCCGACGCACACGATGCCGGCGAACCAGCTCATCCCGAGGTTGCGACCCCCCACCCGTGCCATGACTCCACGCTAGGCCCGAAGCACCGATCCCCCGAGGAGCAACGCCGATATCCGGTGCGCGGCACCCGCTTCATCCTGCGGCGCGCCCCCGGAGTCGCCACAGCAGCCACAGCCCGGAGAGCGGGACGAGGAGGAATCCGAGGAGGATGAGGACGTGCCACTCCCCCACGCCGGGCACGAGCGGGTTGACGGCGGGGACCTCCGGGGGCGTCCCGGTCCCCGAGGAGCTCCCACCCGACTCCGACGAGGAGAAGGCCGTCAGCGTGGAGACCGTGAGGAACGAGATGCCGGTGACGACGAAGGGTACGACGATCGCGACCACCTTCTCCCACGTCCTCCAGAGCGAGCTCGCGCTCACGAGCGCGGCGCCGACGAACCAGCCGAGTACGGGCACGACGATCCCTCCGAAGCTCAACGTCAGCGCCGCAGCGATCGCGAACCCTCTCGTCGAGGTCGCCGGCGGACGCGGCACCGGGGGCGCGGCGACCACGGGCGCGCCGATGATCGTCGGCCCGGACGGGACTTCCGCCTGAGCCCCATCGGCGATCGCGACAGGATCGCCGAGATCCGCGATACGCGCCGCCGTCGCTTCGGCATCGAGCCCCTGCAGCTCCTCGAGGATGCCGGCGCGGATGTCGCTCGCGACACCGTGCGGCAGGTTGCGCATGGCCTCGTCGAGCCGCGCGAGGTACTCGGTGCGGAGGTCGTCTGCGGTGAGCTCTGTCATGGTCGTCCCTCTCCGACGATGCCCGTGACGACACGGGCGAATGGTGTCCACTGGGCGCGGAAACGGTCCAACTGATCGATCCCGCTGCCGGTGAGCCGGTAGTACTTGCGCACCGGACCACTGTCGGAGGGCTGATCGAACGTGGTGACCCACCCGTTGTCCTTCAGCCTCCCGAGCAGCGGGTACAGCGTGCCGATGCTGGCGATCAGGCCCGCGCCGGTGAGCGCATCCGCCAGCTGCCAGCCGTACATCGGCTCGCGCGCGAGCAGCCCGAGCACGCAGTACTCGACCACTCCCTTGCGCATCTGAGCGCCGACATCAGCTGTCATGCAAGACAAGGTAGCATGCGAGACAAGAGAGCGCGAGGAGTCCGACCGTGCGGGCACCCGTGCCACCGGATCACGACGCCGGCGGGCAGACCAGCGACTCAGCCCTTCGTCGCTCCGGCCGTCAGACCGCCCACGATGTACTTCTGCAGGAAGAGGAACAGGATCATCACCGGGATCGCGGCCATCACGGCCCCCGCCGAGAACGCCGACCAGTCCGCATACCGCGGGTTCGCGACGAGCTTCGTCAGACCGACCACGAGCGTCTGCTGATCCACGTCGACGAGCATGACGCTCGCGATCACGTACTCGTTGACGGTGCCGATGAAGGAGAGCAGCCCGACCACCGCGAGGATCGGCGCGACCAGACGAAGGATGATCGTGAAGAAGATGCGTGCGTGACCGGCACCGTCGATGCGGGCAGCCTCGTCGATCTCCTTGGGGATCGTGTTGAAGAAGCCGTACATCAGGTAGGTGTTCACACCGAGCGCTCCACCGAGGTACACCAGGATCAGACCGGTGTGGGTGTTCAGACCGATGGCCGGGAACCAGTCCCCCAGGGTCGACATGAGGAGGAAGATCGCGACCACGGCGAGCAGCTGCGGGAACATCTGCACGACCACGATCGTCACGAGGCCCACGCGGCGCCCGGCGAACCTCATGCGCGAGAAGGCGTAGGCGGCGCACGCTCCGATGAAGACCGTGACCGCGCCGGTGACGACGGCGATCAGGAGCGTGTTGAGGAACCACGTGCCGTACGGGTTCTGCGGATCGCTGAGGATGCGCACGTAGCTGTCGATGCCGATCGCGGAGAACAGCTGGTTCGAGCCCGTCAGCGTCCCCTTCGGGTTCAGCGAGGCCGAGACGACGTACAGCAGCGGGAACAGCGCGAACGCGCTCACGACGATCGCCACGAGGTGACGCCATCCGGTGTCGGCGAACCAGGCGCCGAAGCTGCGGCGGCGCGGAGCGAGGGTCTGCGCCTTCTCGGCGGACCGGGTTGTGGCGGGACGCTCGGTGATGGGGCTGTCGGTGCTCATGTCAGTTCAGCTCCTCGAGGGCCTTGGTCTTGCGGAAGCTGATGATGGAGATCGTCGCGACCACGATGAAGATCAGGATCGTGAAGGCCGACGCCAGACCGTAGTCGCGGGTCTGACCCGTGAAGGCCACCTTGTAGACCATCGAGATCAGGATGTCGGTGTGGCCCACGGGGATGGACACATCGCTGAAGCGCGGCCCGCCCTTGGTGAGCATGTAGATCAGGTTGAAGTTGTTGAAGTTGAACGCGAACGACGAGATCAGCAGCGGCGCCACGGTCACGAGCAGCAGCGGCAGCTTGATGCGGCGAAAGACCTGCCACGGGTTCGCGCCGTCCATCACGGCGGCTTCGTTGACGTCCTCCGGGATGCCCTGCAGCGCCCCCATGCAGACCAGGAACATGTACGGGAACCCGAGCCACAGGTTCACCAGCAGCACCGACACCTTGGCGAGCGTGGGATCGGTCAGCCACGGGATCGCGGCCCCGCCGAAGATCACCTGGTTGATGAAGCCGAAGCTCTCGTTCATCATGCCCGCCCAGACCAGCGCGGACAGGAACGCGGGGAACGCGTACGGGAGGATCAGGATGATGCGGTAGCCGTTGCGGAAGCGCATACGGGTGTTGTTGAACACCAGCGCGAGCAGCAGACCGAGGAAGAACGTGGTCGCGACCGAGATCAGGGCGAACGCGAAGGTCCAGAGCGTCACCGAGATGAGCGGACCGCGGATGGAGGAGTCGGTGACAGCGCGCACGAAGTTGTCGAAACCGACCGTCGTCTGCCATCCGGGGAGGAGCTGCTCTCCGCCTTCAGCTGTGAACGCACCGTCACCCGTGTCGGAGTAGACGATCCCTGTGGTGGTGTCGGTGATCGTGTCTGCAGCCTCGTCGTACTCGAGCGTCGAGACGTAGAGGTAGCCCTTCTGCCCGTCCGGGGCGCGCAGGCTGCCCTCGTTGGGGTCGTCGCTGAACGGGACGGAGAGCTGCTCCAGCTCCTCCGACAGCGTGAAGACGGTGGCGAGGGGAAGCGTGGTCCACCCGTCGACCGCGACGGCCTTGTCACCTTCGAACTGCGCGTCGACCTCTGCGAGCGGCTGCTCCGCCGTGCCGAGGAGTGCATCGCCGGTGTCCGGGTCGGTCGCCAGCAGGCCGTAGGTGCCGAACTGTTCGACCACGGTGACGGGGTACGTCGGCGAGTCCTCGACCCGCTCCTGCGCCGAAGCGAGGAGCGAGGAGATCGCCTGGTCCTTGGTTCCGTTGTGGCCGGTGCCGTAGTTCGTGAAGCCGATGTACCCGGTGTAGAGCAGCGTGAAGACCTGGAACACGATCAGGAAGATGATGCCGGGCGTCAGGTACTTCGCCGCGATGCGCTTGCGGGAGAAGTAGATGTAATTGACGAGGACCGCGACGACGACCACGATGCCGAGGATCAACCACTCCTGGTGCGCGAACAGCACGAACGCGGCGTACAGGGCGATCGCATCGACGACCGCCAGCAGGAGGATCTTCAGCAGCATCCAGCCGATCGGCCCTGATGCAGCCTCGGCGATCTTGGCGGCCTGGCGCTGGCGCTTGGTCGGAGGAGCTGTGCGCTCTTCGGTGTCAGTCATGTCGTCCTCGTCATGATCCTGCCGGGGCGGGCGAAGGCGCCCACCCCGGCAGAGTCAGTGTCCTGGCTGTTACTTGATCGCGGCGGTCACGTCGTCGACGAGCTTCTGCCACGTCGTCGCCGGGTCCTCGCCGTTGATGATCGCGGCCTCGGCCACGCCCCAGTACTGCCAGACCGCACCCATGGCCGGGATGGCGGGCATCGGCACGGCGTCGGCACCGACGGCCTGGAAGCCGGCGATGATCGGGTCGGCCGCCGCGGTGTCGGCGGCAGCGGTGAGCGCGGGAAGCACGTTGCCGGCCTTGAACAGCTCGAGCTGCACGTCTTCGGTGCCGATGTAGTTCACGAGGAAGTCGTTCGCGGCGACCTTGTTCTTCGACTCCGAGCTCACGAAGAAGCCCTTCACTCCGGCGAACGGCGATGCGGTCTCACCGGTCGGGCTCGGGATCGGGTCGATCGCGACGTTGATGCCGGCGTCGGTGGCCGCACCCACGTTCCACGGACCGGTCAGCCAGAAGGCCGCCGTGCCGTCGAGGAACTGCTGCTTGGCGATCTCACCGTCGACGTCGGTGTTGAGCACGCCGGCTGCGCCCTGCGCGCCCAGCCAGTCGGCGAAGGCGAAGCCGCCCTCGCTGCCGAGCTGGAGGTCGGTGGAGTCGTAGCTGCCGGTGTCGTCGGTGCCGAACACCGGGGCGCCGAACGCGGTCTGGAACGGGTACAGGTGGTACGGGTTGCCCTCGGTCCCCTGCTCGACGACGAACTTCCCCTTGGAGATCATGTCGTCGAAGCTGGTCGCGGGAGCCGGAACCAGGTCGGCGTTGCGGAGCACGGCGATGTTCTCCACGGCGTACGGGAGCATGTAGACGGTGCCGTCGTACGTCGCCGCCTGCAGCGCGACGGGGAGGTAGTCCTCGGAGCTGTCGCCCAGCTCGATCGGAGCGACCACGCCGTTCGTGGAGAGCTCGCCCAGCCAGTCGTGCGCGCCCATGACGATGTCGGGGCCCTTGCCGGTCGGGACCTGCTGGATGAAGTCGTCCTTCATGTCATCGACCGACTTGCCCGTGAGCTCGACCTTGACGCCGGTCTTCTCCTCATAGGCATCTGCGGCGCCCTGAAGCGCGTCGACCCGCTCGGCGTCGACCCAGACGACCAGCGCACTGCTGTCGTCGGAGCCGGAGGTGTCGTCGTTGCTGGTCCCCGTGGAGCAGCCGGCAAGCGTCAGAGTCGAAACGATGGCGATCGCGCCCGCGGCGACGATGCCCCTCTTGTTCACCTTCATTGGTGTGTGCCTCTCTCAGTGCTGATCACCTGCAAGGACTGCAAGCGCTTACAGTATGCATCGAAATCAGGGGTGATCGCAATGAGAGAGGCCGTCGATATCAACCCGTGATGCACCGAAATCCGCTTCACTTGGATGGAAACGCTTCCACGGGTCCGACGAAAACCCGCTCCGTAGACTGTGGTCATGGCTGGTGGCACACTTCGCATCCGCAGGATCACGGCAGCGCTCGCGTTGGCGCTCACGGCGATGGCGCTGAGCGGGTGCACCGTGTTCGCCCCGAGCTACGGCGTCCTGGATCGAGAAGCCGAGCCGGAAGACGCCGTCCCGGACGCGGTGGCGGAGCAGGACTCCGGAGACGTCGCCGACCTGTCGTCGGCCCGCCTGGTGGGTGAACACTCCGGCAGCTCGATCTGGCTGCTGCGCGGCGTCGAACACGGAGCGGTATGCGTGCTCGCCTTCCCCGAGGACGGCGAGTGGGGCATGGCATGCGGCGGAGAAGGCGCCCCCGTGGAGATGAGTGGTCCCGCCGGGCACTTCGTTACCGTCCCCGACGACTACCCCACGCCGGACGGAGCCACCCGGGTCTCCGACAACGTCTACGCGCTGAGCCCCTGAGTAGGATGAAACCATGGCTGACAGCTCATTTGACATCGTCTCGAAGGTCGACCACCAGGAAGCGGAGAACGCTCTGAACCAGGCCCGCAAGGAGATCGAGCAGCGCTACGACTTCAAGGGCACCGGTGCGTCGATCGCCTGGAGCGGCGAGAGCATCCTCATCATCGCGAACACCGAGGAGCGCGCCAAGGCCGTGCTCGACGTGTTCCAGTCCAAGCTCATCAAGCGCGGCATCTCGCTGAAGAGCCTCGAGTCCGGCGACCCGTTCGCCAGCGGCAAGGAGTTCCGCATCGTCTCGACGCTCAAGGACGGCATCTCCTCCGAGAACGCGAAGAAGATCAACAAGATCATCCGGGACGAGGGCCCCAAGGGCGTGAAGAGCCAGATCCAGGGCGACGAGCTGCGCGTGCAGTCCAAGAGCCGCGACGACCTGCAGTCGGTCATCGCACTGTTGAAGGGCGCCGATCTCGATCTCGACCTGCAGTTCATCAACTACCGGTAAGCGTCGCGCTCCACGACGGAGGGGCCGGATGCGATCGCATCCGGCCCCTCCATCGTGATTTCTGGACTGCGTGCCAGATTGTCGAATTGCATACCAATATATGGGTTTCCGTACCCAAGACTGGGAAGCGGTCGACTCGACCGACGACGCGAACGCCGCGTGACGCACTGCCGTCGTAGGGCTGCGCGATTTCGGTGTTGCGAGCTTGCCCTCGTGGGGACGAGGCCGCGGCAGTTCCATGCGCTCGCGTCTTCGGTGGCCGGCGGATGCTGAGCATCCGCCGGCCACGGAAACCGCGAGCGGGCGACCACACGTAAGAAGAGCCCACCGGGGCCCGCGCTGCGCGCCCCCACGCGGACCGCGGACTCCGGTGGTGGATATTGGCATCCGAAGCGACTTCATGATGTAGTTGCCCTCCCGGGCGAATCATGGGGCGCTCGGGATCAGAAGGGCAACTGGGGGCGGATCCATGGGGAGCACCGGATCGACGAACATCGGCGAGAGCAAGCAGCTCCTGGCCGAAGAAGTCTTCCACCACATCGGCGGACAGATCATCGACGGCACGTTGGCCGCGGGTGAGCGCATCCGTGACGTCGACGTGGCGGAGGAGCTGCACGTGTCACGGACACCGGTGCGGGAGGCGCTCCAGCGACTGGAACGCCTCGGGATGGTGACGATGTATCCGAGCCGATACACGGAGGTGACGGCGGTGACCCCGGAGACCGTGGCGCAGTCGCTCGAGTTCGCCGGCTACCAGGCGGGCATCGCCGCGAGACTGGCCGTACCGAGGATCACGATGGCCCAGCGCGAGCACGTCGTCGCCCTGGTCGAGGGCTTGCACGCATCACTCGAGGACGGCACCGAGACGTCGAACGCGCGCTGGGCGGTGTTCTCCTACCTCGGCGATCACAGCGGCAACTCGCAGCATCGCACGCTGATCGACGACGCGAGCATGGTGCTGTTCCGCAACCTCCGCGATTGGGTGGTGCCGCCGTCGGATCGCGCACGCATGGGTCAGGTGTACTCCGACTTCGGCGATGCCGTCCGAAGTGCGGACGGCGACACCGCAGAGCGCCTCGTCCGGGCGATGTACTACCTGTGAGAGCTCACTGCACCGCTCGCCATGCGGTGACCCACCGGTCCAGCCGCCGATAGGCGTCCTCCCGTGCCTCGTGCCGGGAGAGGAACACGTCGTGCAGGGCACCATCGATGCGCTCCACGGTGACGCTGGGTCCGAGACGGAGTGCCGCACGGGCGATGTCGTCGACGACCAGCACGGAATCGGCTGAGGTGAGGTCCTCCGACCATCGCGTCGGGGGCACGAATCTCGCGGAGAGCAGCACGCACACCGGCGCCGTGATGGACAGGCCCGCTGCCACGGCCTTGTGCCCCGACAGGATGGCGTGCAGCCACCCCGCGTACACGGCCATGGTCTGCGCCGGGCGCCAGACCGGGTTCACCTCCATCGGGTCGTCAGGGTCGGCCACCTCCTGCTGTGCTCGCGTGTAGAAGCCGAGGTCGACCTGCGGTGCCACCTCCATCGGACGGATCCTCGCCTGCAGTTCGACCATCGGGGCGATCGCCGCTCTCGCCGGGGCGAACTGGAACTCCAGCCAGGGGCTGTTGAGGATCACCGCGTCGGCCGCTCCCGGATGCCGAGACGCCCACAGGCTCAGTGTCAGACCGCCGGTGGAGTGTCCGAGCAGGATCAGGCGCCGGTCGGATTCGACGCCTCCTTCCCCACGCCCCATGGCGTCCAGTGCCGCAGCGATGTCCTCGTCGTAGATCGCGAGATCGGCGATGTATCCCGGCGTCTGCCCGTCGCGGAGGCTGCGGCCGTACTTGCGCAGATCGAGCGCGAAGAAACGGGCGCCCCGCGTGGTCCACAAGCGGGCGAGACGCTTCTGGAAGAAGTAGTCGGACCAGCCGTGCACGTACAGCACATCGACTCCGTCGAGGAGCGGACGGTGTCCGCGCACCCTTTCCCAGAGGCCCGGCTCTGTCGGCAGCGCGCGCACCAGCGTGGCCACGACCGGACCCTGATCGTCGACACCGAGGTCGAGAGTGCGCTGCTGGAACTCGTCACCGAGCACATCGGGAATCCAGTCGGCCATGCATTCCTCCCCCGTTCACGCCAGGCTAGCGGAGCGTGCCGAAGGGACGGGGAGGCCCGACCGAGACGGCGTTACTCGCCGCGGGAGACGCGGACCATCTCGTCGCGCGGGACCACCTTGACGCGGGCCCGCTCCTCAGGCGCGCCCAGAGCGATCTCGTGCTCGTCGAGGCGGTGCCATCCGTCCAGGTCGGTCCAGCGCACACCGCGCTCCTGCAGGAGCTCGACGATGGCCTCCTCGGAGGGGTCCTCCGGGTGCCACCAGGAGCCCTGGTCGTTGATGATGTGGCGCACGGTCTCCATCGCATCGGACTTGGTGTGCCCGATCAGACCCACCGGCCCGCGCTTGATCCACCCCGTGGCGTAGATGCCGGGGACGCGCTCGTTCGAGTCCTTCGCGAGCACCTGGCCCTCACGGTTGGGGATCACGCCGTGCTTCTTGTCGAACGGGACGCCGGGAAGCGGCGAGCCGAAGTAGCCGATGGCGCGGTACAGGGCCTGCAAGGGCACCTCGCGCAGCTCACCGGTGCCGATCGCGCCGCCCTGGCCGTCGGGCTGGGTGCGCTCGTAGACGAGAGCCGCGACGCGACCGTTCTCATCCTTGCGGACCTCGACCGGCTTCGCCCAGAAGTGCAGGTGCAGGCGTCGCGAGGCCGTGCCGCCGGCGTTGTTCACCGAATCGCGCTTGCGCCACGACTGCAAGATGCGGTCGATGACCATGACCTGCTTGTTGCTGGCGACGGCATCCTTCGCCGCATCGTCGTAGTCGAAGTCCTCGTCGTAGACGACCATGTCGACGTCCCGCAGTTCGCCGAGCTCGCGCAGCTCGAGCGGCGTGAACTTCACCTGCGCCGGCCCACGACGGCCGAACACGTGCACGTCGGTGATCTCGCTGGCCTTGAGGCCCTCGTAGACGTTCGACGGCACCTCGGTGACCAGCAGATCCTCCGCGTGCTTGGCCAGCATGCGTGCGACATCGAGCGCCACGTTGCCGTTGCCCAGCACACCGACGGATGCCGCATCCAGCGGCCATTCGCGCGGAACGTCAGGGTGTCCGTCGAACCAGCTGACGTAGTCGGCCGCTCCGTAGGAGGCGACAGCGTCGATGCCGGGGATGTCCAGAGACGTGTCGCGGATGGCACCCGTGGCGAAGATCACCGCGTTGTAGTGCTTCTTCAGGTCTTCGAGGGTGATGTCCTCGCCGAAGCGCACGTTGCCGAACAGGCGGATGTCACCGCGGTCGAGAACGTCGCGCAGGGCCGTGATGATCCCCTTGATGCGAGGGTGGTCGGGGGCCACACCGTAGCGCACCAGACCGTAGGGCGCGGGAAGCTGCTCGAACAGATCGATCGAGACGTCGAACTTGCGCTCCGCCTTCAGCAGGATGTCCGCGGCGTAGATGCCGGCGGGGCCTGCACCGACGATGGCCAGTCTGAGCTTGGTCATGGGAGGTCCTTTCGTATGCCGTCGCAACAGGCGCGCGACCCGACGGGCCGCCCGCGCGGATTCAGCTGGAGCGTTCGGCGAGGGTCTCTGCGAAGCGGGTCAGTGCCTCGCGCACGGTCCCCCGCGGCAGGCGCGTGAGGGCGTCGATCGCATCCTGTGTCCAGGCGTGCGCGAGCTCGAGGGTCTTCTGCGTGACCGCGTGATCGCGCAGCTCATCCAGCGGGCCGTCGAGGATCGCGGAGTCCGCGCCGTCGGCGATCAGGGCCACACCGTCGTCGATGCGCGCCGCGAGATCGACCGCACCCGCATCGTGCTCCGCCTTCAACAGGAGGTAGGGCATGGTCGGAACGCCGGCGCGCAGGTCGGTGCCCGGCACCTTGCCGGTCTCCTCGGGCTTCGCCGAGAGGTCGATCACATCGTCGAGCAGCTGGAACGCCACGCCGATCTTCTCGCCGTACACGCGCAGCGGCTCCTCGTACTCCGACGGAGCGTTCGAGAAGATCACACCGCCCTGAGTGGCCGCGGCGATCAGCGAACCCGTCTTGTCGGCGAGCACCTGGATGTAGAACTCGATCGGGTCGTCGCCCTCCTGCGGGCCCAGGGTCTCGTGCATCTGACCGAGGACGAGCCGCTCGAAGGTGTCGGCCTGAAGACGGATCGCGCGCTCACCGAGTCGGGACATCAACTGGCTGGCACGGGAGAACAGGATGTCGCCCGTGAGGATCGCGATGTTGTTGCCCCACACGGCGTGGGCAGCCGGTACCCCGCGACGGCGATCGGCTCCGTCCATCACATCGTCGTGATAGAGCGATCCGAGATGCGTGATCTCGAGCGCCTTCGCGACGTCGATGACCTGGGCGGTGTTGCCGTCGCCGAGCTGGGCGGCGAGGAGGGTGAGCACGGGGCGGATGCGCTTGCCACCTGCCTCGTACAGATAGCGACTCGCGGCATCGGCCAGAGGGTCGGCGACACGGACGTCGTCGGCCAGACCGGTCTCGACGAGTTCCAGCCCGTCCTCGATGGCGCGGGCGACGCGGCGGGCGGCGGGGCCGATGAAGACGCGATCGCTGAAGCCGAGACGGCTCGCCAGTCGCGAACCCGGGGCGATGGGGCTCGAAGTCACGTTCTCAGCCTACCTTCGTCCGATGTCACGGTTTCGCCCGGACGGTTCACTCCGGCTTGCGCGCTCTGTGCAGGGCCACGATGCCGAACGAGAGATTGCGGTACGCGACCTCGCTCCAGCCCGCCTCACGAATCCACGCGGAGAGCCGCTTCTGATCGGGCCACTCCCTGATCGACTCGTTCAGATAGTCGTAGGCATCGCCGTTGGTGCCGGCCACGCGGGCGACACGGGGCAGCACCTGCGCGTTGTAGAACCTGTATGCGCTGCGGAAGAGCTTCCCCGGCGGCGTCGAGAACTCGTTGATCACGAGCCGGCCCCCGGGCTTCGTGACCCGATACAGCTCGCGAAGCGCCTTCTTCGGATCGTTCACGTTACGCAGCGCGTAAGACATGGTGACCGCGTCGAACGAGGCGTCGGGGAACGGCAGATCGGTGGCATCGGCCTGCACGAACGACAGGTTGCGCATCGCGCCGTGCCGCCGCTCCCCCTCGGCGAGCATCCCCGGGGAGAAGTCGGCTGCGACCACCTCGGCGCCGCTGCGCGCGAGGGAGGCCGACGACGACGCCGTTCCGGCACCGAGGTCGAGGATGCGCTCGCCCGGCTTCGGAGCCACGGCTCGCGTGGTGGCTGCCCGCCAGAGCACGTCGTTGCCGAACGTCATGGCGGTGTTCGTGCGGTCGTAGCCCGCGGCGACCTGGTCGAACATGCCGCTGACGCGGGCGGGGTCCTTGCCGAGATCGGCGCGGTTCTTCTCGTTCGAGGTCACGAGTCCAGTCTAGGCGGGAGGCCCAGCGCTTCGAGGTGGTCGAGCCAGGGGTCGACGGTGGCGTCGTCGAACGGGGCGACCTGCGCACGCACCCGCGTCTCGAGGTCGAGGGCCAGGGATTCGAGATGGGCCATGACGTCCGCGGGATACCCGTAGCGCACACTGTGCTCGGCCCACTCGTCGCGGTCGTCGACCCAGGTGCCGCGCTCGCCCGCGACCCGCACCACGTCGAGGTCCATGTCGATCCCGGTCACGAGGAGCGGATCGTCGGACCAGTGGATGTCCCACCCCAGGTCGATGTAGATGCGCATGCCCCTGCGGTGACGGCGGTTGACCGTCACGGCATGGTCGCCGTCGGCCGGAACCAGGGTGACGTTCGGACCCCCGGCGTGGAACTCCGCGCCCGGTCGCACGCTGTGCCACCCCACGGGCTGTCCGAGCCAATCGCCCCACCGGTCGGCACCGAGATACACGCACTCGTGCCGCCAGTGCGGCGAGCCGTCCCACTTGCGCCACTGGAAGACCATCTCGGTGCCGGGTGCGGGGCGTGCATCGCTCATCCGCTCACCCTACGGCCACGCAGATCCCTGTCGCCTGAGCGGCATAGGCTGGATGCGTGCACACCCCCCACCTGGTCGTGGAGACCCGAGAGATCGACGCGGTCGAAGACCTCCTGGCGTACGCCGACCCCGCCCGTCCTCTGGCCTGGTTGCGGCGCGGAGACGGGATCGTCGCCGTCGGCCAGACCCTCAGCGAGATCCGGCCTCCCGCACATGCGGAAGCGTCACGCGTCACGTCGCTCGCGAGCGCCTGGCGGGACATGGCCGCGCATGCCGAGGTGTCCGACCCGATGGAGCTTCCCGGCACCGGGCTCGTCGCCTTCGGGACCATCGCATTCGATGAGGATTCGACAGCCGACAGCGTGCTGGTGATCCCGACGCAGGTGATCGGACGGCACGGCGACCGCTTCTGGCGCACCACGATCCGCTTCGCCGGCGCCGCGCAGGCAGGTGCGCCGGAACATCAGGTCGACCTGGTCACGCAGCCCTATGGACCGCACTGGGCCGGCACGGTGGGTCCGGGGGCCCAGACGCCTCAGGGCTACCAGGACTCGGTGCGCCGCGCCCTCACCCGCATCGCCGACGGCGAGGTGAGCAAGGTCGTGCTCGCACGCGACCTCACCGGCAGCATCCCCGCCGGATCGGACCTGCGGCGTCTGGTGCGCGCCCTGTCGACCGGCTACCCCGACACCTGGGCCTTCGCCGTCGACGGCTTGATCGGCGCGAGCCCGGAGACGCTCGTGACCGTGCACGGGGGCACGGTGACCGCGCGGGTGCTGGCGGGCACGATCGGCCGCGGAGCCGATGCGGATGCCGATACCGCCGCGTCCGCTCATCTCGCGTCGAGCGTGAAGGATCTCGACGAGCACCAGTACGCCGTGCAGAGCGTGCTCGCCTCGCTGCGCGCCCACACCAGGGCTCTGGCGGCGAGCGAGCAGCCCTTCCTGCTGAAGCTCCCCAACCTGTTCCATCTGGCCACCGATGTCGAAGGCGAGCTCGCGTCCGGAGAGACGGCACTCGACCTCGTCCGCGCGCTGCACCCGACTGCGGCTGTGGCCGGCACCCCGACCCCCGCGGCGATCGCGGCGATCCGCGAGCTCGAGCCCTTCGATCGCGGGCGCTACGCGGGCCCCGTCGGCTGGGTGGACGCCGCAGGCAACGGCGAGTGGGCGATCGCGCTCCGCTGCGCCCAGTTCACCGAACGGGCGGGAGAGATCGGCGTGACCGCATACGCGGGCGCCGGTATCGTCGCCGGCTCCGATCCCGAGAGCGAACTGCTCGAGACGCGCGTGAAGTTCCGTCCGCTGGTCGACGCGCTGGCCTGACCGCGGCGCACGCTCAACTGGCGGCGAGGCGCTCCTTCTCGGCCTCGACGTCGAAGTCGGCACTCGGCCACTGCGGATCGATGTCCTCCAGTGCCGCGAGCAGCAGCTCCTGCACCGCGAGTCGCGCGTACCATTTCGCATTCGCCGGGATCACGAACCACGGGGCCGCGTCGGTCGACGTGCGGTCGAAGACGGTCTGATACGCGTCCATGTACTGCGGCCAGAGCATCCGCTCGTCCACATCACCCGGGTGGTACTTCCAGTACTTGTCCGGACGTTCGAGGCGCTCCATCAGCCGCGCCTTCTGCTCTTCGGGCGAGATGTGCAGCATGACCTTCACGATCCGGGTGCCCGATGCCGCGACGCGCGCCTCGAACTCGTTGATGGCGTCGTAGCGGCGCTCGATCTCCGCGGGCGGGGCGAGTTCGCGCACGCGCCCGATCAGCACATCCTCGTAGTGCGAGCGATCGAACACCCCGATGAACCCCGGCTCCGGCAGACGCTTCTCGACACGCCAGAGGAAGTCGTGCGCGCGCTCCTCGGCCGTCGGCGCCTTGAATGCGGCGAGCGCGACGCCCTGCGGATCGACACCGCCGACAACGTGCCGCACGATGCCGCCCTTGCCCGCGGAGTCCATCGCCTGCAGCACCAGGAGAACGGCGTCCTTCGCCACGCCGACGCGGCTCTCGGCGAACAGCCGTTCCTGCAGCACGTTGAGGTCCGCCAGGCCTGCCGCGAGGTCGGAGACCCCGTGCGACTTGCCGTGGTCGTAGCCGGGCTTGGCATCGGGGTCGACATCGGCGAGACGGAATCCCTCGCCGACTCGCAGCTTCTGCGTCCAGGTGTGCGCGTTCATACGCACATCCTGCCAGTCAACGCGCCAGCGGCACCTCGATGATCTGACGGCCGCCGCGCGGCGAGGTCAGCGCCTGATCGAGTGCCGTGCGGGTGGTGACGCGCTGGTACTCCCAGCCGTAGGCGAGGGCGAGGTGTTCGAGGCGGACGGTGTGCGGCGTGTAGAAGGCCCGGTCGAGGTCGCCCGGCCGGGCGGAGGATGCGACCTCGAGGGCATCGAAGATCGTGCCGCCGCCGTCGTTCCCGACGATGACCTGCAGCCGAGGCTCCGTCTCGTCCGGCGGCAGCAGCAGGGCGCCGACATCGTGCAGGAAGGCCAGATCGCCCAGCAGCACACGGGTGATCCCTGGTGCTCCGGCCGCCTGACTGGAGATCGCGACACCTGTCGCGGTGGCTATCGTGCCGTCGATGCCGGCGAGACCGCGGTTGGCGTGGACGGGGACCTTCTTGCCGCCGAGCACCTGATCGGCGACGCGCACCAGGCGCGAGGATCCGAACACCAGGCGATCGTGCGGCCAGGTGGCGCGCCACACGGCATCGACGAGGAGCTCGCGATCGAGCGGGCGGCGGACCGCGTCGAGCTCGGCTTTCACCGCTTCTCTGCGCGCAGCGAAGTCGGCGGATGCCAGCGCCTCCGGGTCGGGGGCGTGCTCGCTCAGGTCCACGACCTCAGCGGCGGACGCGCGCATCCACTCGCCGAGCCAGTCGCGATCGGCGGCCCCCGGGGTGACCGCGACCGCGTCGACTCCGCGCGTGCGGTGGTTGAGGTTCAACTCCTCGCCGCCGTGGCGCACGGCGACGATCTCGACGTCCTGTCGCGCGAGCAGCGCGGCGACCTCGCGGCTGAGAGTGGGATGGCCCAGCACCACGACCCGCTCGATGCGTCCGCCGAGGTCTTCGCGAGCCAGCAGGCGACGGTAGCCGTGCACGACCTGACGTCCGAACCGCGCACCGCTCACGATCTCGGCGATCAGCGGCCACCCACCGGCATGCGCGATCTCTTCGGCATCGGGGCCGGCATCGGCCCCGGCGATCACGACGGTGCGCCGACTGCGGTCGAGCTCGAACGGCTCCTCCTTCAGCCCCGAGGGAACTTCGCTCCGGACGAGTTCGATAGAGGGAAGGTCCCCCGAGAGGGGCTCTCTCGTGGGAAGGTTCAGGTGCACGGGCCCGGCGACGCCACGGAGGCCGCTCTCGACCTCGCGTGCCCCCATCGACGCGGCGACCGCCCGTTCGGCGAGTCCGGCCCAGTCGCCCTCGCCCGGCACGGGAGCATCGAGCGCGTCACGCACCCACGGACGGAAGAGGCCTTCCTGGAGCGTCGCCTGGTTGGCGCCGACGCCGCGCAGCTCCGGGGGGCGGTCGGCGGTGAGCAGGAGCATCGGGACCCCGGAGTGGAACGCCTCCATGACCGCGGGAAGCAGGTTGCCGACGGCCGTCCCCGAGGTGCACACCACCGCTGCGGGCATGCGTGTCTCCTTGGCGATGCCGAGGGCGGTGAACCCCGCGACCCGCTCGTCGATGCGGACGTGCACGCGGAGGTGTCCGTCATCGGCGGCACGCACAGCGGCGAGCGCGAGTGCCTGCGACCGCGAGCCCGGCGACACCACGATGTCGCGCACACCGTGGCCGACGAGCTCGGCGATCAGGGTCGCCGCGGCGTCCATCGCCGGCGACGACGTCACGGGCGCTGGTCCGTGGCAGGAGGCTCGTCGGTCTCGTCGTCGAGGCGTGCCAGCTCCTCCTCGAGGCGGCGGATACGCGCATCCTGCTCGGACTTGCTGATGCTGCGGAGGAAAGCAGGGTCGTCATCCGGTGCGACGACAGGACGGACACCGGGATCGTTCGCCCGACGGCGGCCGATCACGAACCAGAGGATGCCGCCGATCACGGGAAGGAGCACGACGATCGCGATCCAGAGCGGTTTGGACACACCCCGGTGCCGCGTCGCCGGCTGCACTGCACAGTCGACGATGCTGAACACCCAGAACACGGCGGCGAGGAAGCCGCCGACGATCAGTAGTCTCGCCACCCCTCCAGTCTAGGCGTGTCGCGACCGCTCCGGCCCCGGGGAGGACAGAGGCGGCGTTGCTAGACTGCGCGGGAAATGCTGCCCCCATCGCCTGATCCGTCGCCGCGAGCGGGGGCCGAACGGCTGCTGATCGCCCGTGTGATCATCGCCGTCGGCCTCGCGCTCCTGCTCGTCGTCGGCGCCTGGTCGACGTCTCGGGGTTCCGCCGACGTGCACGCGACACTGTGTCTCGCCTCCGATGTCTCGGAGTCGGCCGCGGCTGCCCCGACCTCAGCCGATGCCGAGAGCGCAGCGACGGTCGATGTGCTGTCCTCCGGTGTGGGCATCTGCCTGCTCGCGGTGCTGGGGTCCGTCGCCTTGATCCTGCTGTTCCGCCGGCTCACGGGCCATTCGACACGGACGCTCGACGTCCACTCTCCGCACGCGGCGACTCCGAGCCGGGCGGGCTCCGGCATCCTCGTCTCCGCTCTCACCCTCACGCAGCTCTCCATCTCCCGCACCTGATCCACGACGAGCGTCCGCGCCGCCCGCCGGCGGCACCTTCCCTCGTCGTACCCGTGTGTCTGGAGACCCCATGAAGAACTCTGTCAAAGCGACCCTGGTCGCCATCGCCGTCGCCATCGTCCTGCTGATCGCCGGGATCGTGTTCGCGATCAGCCAGCAGCAACCCGCCGCACCCTCGGCAGAAGGAGAACCGCAGCAGACCGTCCGCACCGACTCGCATGTGCTCGATGACGGGGGCGACGGCGCCGTGACCGTCGTCGAGTTCCTCGACTTCGAATGCGAGGCGTGCGGTGCGTTCTACCCCGTGGTGGAAGATCTCCGCGAGAAGTACGACGGAGAGATCACCTACGTCGTGCGCTACTTCCCGCTTCCCGGTCACATCAACTCCACGCAGGCCGCGTTGGCCGCCGAGGCGGCCGCTCGTCAGGACCGCTTCGAGGACATGTACCACCGCCTGTTCGAGACCCAGGCGCAGTGGGGCGAGCAGCCAGAGGAGACCCCTGAGGTGTTCCGAGGCTTCGCCGAGGAGCTCGGCCTCGACATGGCCGCCTACGACGCCGCGATCGCCGATCCGGCCACCGCGGAGCGGGTGCAGTCCGACAAGACGGACGGTGAGAAGCTCGGGGTCAACAGCACGCCGACCTTCTTCGTCGCCGGGGAGAAAGTCGTGCTGCAGGAGTGGGACGACCTCGAGCAGGCCATCGAGAAGGCCGTGAACGGCTGAGACGACGGGCGGGAACGCGCGGTTTCCGTGTCGAAGCCGCGCGTTCCCGCCACACCGATATTCTGGCCGCACACCCAGGAGAGGCCAGAATGACCATCGACATCTCAACCGCTTTGCAGACGACCCACAACGCCCGCGAACTCACGGGACTCCCGACCTCCGACGGCGGGACGCTCACCTCCGGCCTCCTCTTCCGGTCGGACGCGCTGGCTGCATTGACGGATGAGGGGATGCAGGCCCTGACCGATCTGCGTATCGGCACGGTCATCGACCTGCGCACGGACGGCGAGCGCTCCCGTGCCGCCGACCGACTGCCCGACGACGGCAGCGTGACACTGATCGAACTTCCCATGCAGGGCGGGGCGATGGACGAGATGGTCAAGAAGTTCCTCCCCGCGGCCGGGAGCGCTGGTCTCTCCGTGACCCAGGTCACCGAGGTGCTGAAGCAGGTGCCGACGCTGGAGGAGCTCTACACCTCGATCCTGGAGTCCAGTGCCCCGCAGTTCGCCACCATCGCCAGGACGGTGCTCGCCGCCGCGCGCACCGAGCGGCCGGGAGTGCTGTTCCACTGCACTGCGGGTAAGGACCGCACCGGCCTCGCTGCCGCGATCCTGCTGCTCGTCGCGGAGGTTCCCCGTGAGGAGATCGTCGCCGACTACACCCTCACGGAGAAGAACCTCGCGCGCGGATTCGCCGAGGCCCTCACCGCGCTGATCACCTCTCTCGGAGTCCCCCTCACCCCGGCGCTGAAGACCCTCGCCACCGAATCGCCGGCGTCGGCGATCGAGACGGCGATGGAGTGGATCACCGCGAATCACGGAGACATGTCGGGCTACCTGCGCAGCGGTGGGATGACGGCCGAGGAGATCGCCGACCTCCGACGGGTTCTCCGCGGCGAGTAGGAGCGGCCTCCGCGGCGGAGCCACCTCCCTCGCTACGCTGAGCGCATGACCGAGGAGCACTCCCCCTCTCCGCATCCCGTGATCGCCGTCGTCCGGCGCATCCCCGCGACGCTGACGATGGTGCTGCTGATCCTCGTCGTCGGGGTGGTCTCGCGCGGACTCTGGACACCGTTCGAGGACACCGCGCTCTTCCAGAGCGTCGCCTACGGTCTTCCCAACCTGGCCGACGGCAAGTGGTGGACTCCGCTCACCGGCACGTTCTTCGTCAACGAGCCGTGGGTGTATCTGTTCACCATCGCGGGCTTCTGGGGCATGGCCTACCTGGAGTTCCGTCGCGGGTCGCGCATCGCGCTCGCCTACTACTGGATCGGGCAGCTGTTCGCGATCTTCGCCACCGCGCTGCTGCTGTTCCTGCTGTCGCAGTTCCCCTGGGCCTGGGCGACGGAGCAGGCCCAGGCACTCGACGTGGGGGCATCCGGCGGCACCATGGCCTGCATCGCCGCCGCGGTCGGGCTGTTCCGTCCGCCGTGGCGAGTGCGCGGCTGGCTCATCCTGCTCGGCTTCGTCTTCATCGCGATGCTGTTCTGGGGCAAGGTCGCCGACCTCGAACACCTCCTCGCGGTGCTGCTGATCCTCGTGGTCGACCGGTCGCTGCGGGTGCGGCACACCACGGTCCGCGAGCAGCGGCTGATCGCCGTGGTCGCGATGCTCGTCCTCGGCGCCGTGGAGATCATCACGACGTTCGTGGCGACCGACGGCCCCTTCGGCCAGACCGATCCCGCGTCCGGCGGATTCATCGACCTGGCGATCGATCTCGTCGTGATCCTCGTGTTGGTGAACGGCCTCCGACGCGGGCGCCGCTGGACCTGGGTGCTCGCGCTGTTGCTGGGGATCTTCAACGTCCTCACTGCCACTCTCGTGCTGATCCTGATCACGGTGTACAGCCAGGCTCAGGTCGATTTCCGTTGGGATGGAGACACCGAGCTCGCTCTGGCGAACGGGTTCCTCTGGCTGATCATGCTCGTGTACCTGATCTGGGTACGCCGCGCTTTCCGCGCCAAGCGGCGAGCCAAGCTCGGCACGCAACCCGCCCCCACCGTCGAGGACATGAAGCAGCAGCTGCGCACGCACGGAGGCGGCACGCTCTCGTGGATGACGACCTGGGACGGCAACAGCTACGCCAGGGTCATCGGCGGCATCGTGGCCTACCAGCGGCGCAACGGCGTCGCCCTCGCCCTCGCCGACCCGATCGGACCGGCACAGACGCGCGCCGAGGCCGTGACCGACTTCATCCACGCCGCCGAGCTGGCCGGTCTCGTGCCGTGCTTCTTCAGCGCCGACGAAGCCACGCGCGCCGCCGTGCCCTCGACGTGGCGGAGCATCGTGGTGGCGGACGACACGATCGTCGACCTCCCCGGCCTGGAGTTCACCGGCAAGCGCTGGAACTCCGTCCGCACCTCGCTCAACAAGGCGGGCCGCGAGGAGATGACGTTCCGGATGACGCACCTGAAGGCCGAACCGTGGGGTGTGCAGCAGCAGCTGCGCGCGATCTCGGAGGCCTGGGTGGGAGACAAGGATCTGCCGGAGATGCGTTTCACGCTCGGCACGCTCGACGAGGCGGAAGACCCGGAGGTGCGACTCGCGCTGGCCCTCGCTCCGAACGGCGACGTCGACGGGTTCCTGTCGTGGCTGCCGGTCTACGGCGAAGGCGGCGTCGTGCGCGGCTGGACCCTCGACCTCATGCGGCGTCGCGAGGGCGGCTTCGGGCCGGTGATGGAGTACCTCATCGGATCCTCCGCCCGCCAGTTCGCCGACGAGGGCGCACAGATCATGTCGCTCTCAGGGGCACCGCTCGCCCACGACTATCCACCGGATGCCGGGATGATCGCAGCGCTCAGCGACCGGCTCGCCGAGGCCCTGGAACCGGTGTACGGCTTCGGGTCGCTGCACCGTTTCAAGCAGAAGTTCCACCCGCGGTACGAGACCATGTACCTGCTGTTCCGTGACGAGAGCGACCTCACCCGCATCGGCGGAGCGCTCACCCGGGCCTTCCTCCCGGACGCGACCCTGCGGCAGTTCGCCGGCGCAGGGCTCGAGCTCGTGCGCGGCGGCAAGGACTGACGCCGGCGGGATCCGCACCGGGGAATCCGCATGAGTACGATCGGTGTCGTGCTCGATGAAGACCGCCTCCGCTCCATGGCCGACGGCCTGGGAAAGGTGCCAGGGGTGCGAGCCGTCGCGTTGGGCGGCAGCCGCGCGCGCGGGACGCACCGTCCCGACTCCGACATCGATCTGGGGCTGTATGTGGAGGCGGACGTCGACCTGACCGCCCTCGCGGAGGCGGCGCGCGGATGGACCGGTGAAGACGTCGAGATCGCCGGCCGCGGCGGATGGGGACTCTGGGTCGACAGCGGGGCCTGGCTGATCGTCGACGGCGCACCGGTCGACCTCATCCTCCGCGACGTGACCCGCGTCGAGGACCAGTGCGCCCGCGCCGTCCGTGGCGAGTTCGCCTTCCACTCCCAGCCGGGACATCCGCTCGGCTTCCTCGACGTCGCCTATGCGGGTGAGGTGGCGACCGGCGTGCCGCTCTGCGACCCGGACGGGATCCTCGTCGCGCTGGCTCAAAGCGTGACTCCGTACCCCGACGCCCTCCGCGCGGCGTTCATCGAGAATCTCTGGCAGGTCGACTTCCTGCTGAACGCAGCCACGAAGGGCGCGAAGACGGGCGATGCCGCCTACGTGGCGCTGTGCGGAACCACAGCGGCCATGCTGATCGCCCATGCCTGGCACGCGGCCGCCGGCCAGTGGGTGACGAACGAGAAGGGACTGGTGCCGAACGTGGCACGGCTCCCGATCGACACGGCGGGGTTCAGCGCGGCAGCCGCCGCGGTGCTCGGAAGCATCGGAACCGCGCCGGAAGAGTTGCTGGCGTCGATCGCACGGCTGAGGGGGCTGCCGCGCCCGGCAACCCCCTCGGACTGAACCTCAGCCGGCCGTCTCCACGAGTGCCGCGGGAGCGTCGCCCGTCGTCTCGCCGGCCGGGCGCTTCGCGGTGTTCGCGATGTGCGCGCGGCTGACGACGATCACCGCCACGATCATGAGCGCGACCCCGAGCCAGTACGGGGCCGCGTGGCTGACCAGTGCGTAGAGCGCACCGGCGATGAGCGGGGCCGCCGTGCCCATCGCCGCATTCAACGACTGGGTGGCTCCGCCGAGCCAGCCCTGCTCGTCGTCGCCGACGGCGTTGGACATCGCCCCGTCCATCGCGGCCTGGGACGCCCCCTGGCCGGCGGCCAGCATCAGGGCGCCGACGATGAACACCCACGGCTGCGCGAAGACGGAAGCCACGACGGCGAGGGCCGCGAGACCGATCATCTGCGCGACGATGCCGCTCACGATCACTCCGCGCTCGCCGATGCGCGGAAGCAGGATGCCCAGCAGCACGCCCTGGATGAGGATGTCGGTGATGCCGACGGCCGCGGTCAGGAGTCCGATCTGGGTCGGTCCCCACTGGATGGAGTCCAGGGCGAGGACGCTGAAGTTGTTCACGAAGAAGCCGAACGGCAGCGCGAGCAGACCGAAGCCGATCATCAGCCCGCGCAGCTCCTTGCGTCCGAAGGCCTCCTTGAAGACGGCGAAGGGCTGCACATCGCGCAGCTTGATCGTGGCGATCCTGTTGCCCGGCTTCAGGCTCTCCGGGAGGAGGAAGATGCTGAGGATCGCGATCGTGAGGGCGACGGCGGCGGTGAGGAACACCGGGAGCTGGATGCTGATCGCGGCGAGCAGTCCTCCGATGGCCGGACCGATCATGGTGCCGATCCCCGAGAGCGCACCGAGGAGGCCGAAGCGCTTGGCCCGCTGCTCCGGCGGGGTGATGTCGGCCAGGTAGGCGAAGAGGGCAGGCAGGTCGCCCGCGGTGAGGCCCTGGATGACGCGAGCGAGCACGAGCACCCAGAGGGCGCCGCCGAATCCGAACAGCGCCATCGAGAAGGCCGCACCGAATGCCGCGACGATGATCACGGGTCGACGTCCGAAGCGGTCTGAGAGACGTCCGAGGAAGGGCGCGACCAGGAAGGCGCACAGCCCGTTGATCGCTTCGAGCACGCCGACCCAGATGGCCAGATCGCTTTCGTGCGAGACGTACTGGAGCACCACGAAGGGCAGCACCGGGAGAACGACGGTCATGCCGATGACGGTCAGCATCGTGAGCACGATGAGCATGATCCACGCGCGGTTCTGATCCCGTCGCGTGAGAGAGGTGGGTGAAGTCATACCGAAAGTGTAGTCATACCAGTTTTGGTGTCAAGCCAGTTTTATAGTGGGTTCACGATAGACTCTCGAACATGACCAATCCCGCACCTCTCGGTCGCCGCGAACGGAAGAAGGCCGCGACCCGCAAGGCGATCTCCGACGTCGCGACGGCCATGTTCCTGGAACGCGGCTTCGATGAGGTGAGCATCCGCGAGGTCGCCGATGCCGCAGATGTCTCCCCCACGACCGTGTTCGCGCACTTCCCCCAGAAGGAGGCGCTGGTGTTCGACGAAGACGACGAGCAGCGCGATCGCCTGGTCGCCGCCGTCCGCGAGCGCCCGTCAGGGAGCACCATCAACCGCGCGATCCATGACTTCTATGCCTCAGAGCTCCGCGCGAACGTCGACGAGCACGGAGACGAGATCACTCGCACCTTCATGCGCTTCCTGAACGAGACACCGGCGCTGCGCGACTACGCGGCGAAGATGTGGCTCCGACACGAAGACGCCCTCTCCGACGCGATCGCCGACGAACTGGGACTCGATACACCCACCCCGGAGATCCGGGTCTACTCGCGGTTCATCCTGCAGATGCAGCTGCTCGTGAACGAGAACGACGACCCCTTCGGGACGCTCGAAGCGGGATTCGTGATCCTCGAGAACGGCTGGGCGCCGGTCGAAGCCGGCCTCAGCGGATCCGCCAGCTAGAGAGCCCTCATCGAACGGTCGTCACCGTGCAACCGGAGGGCGTGAACTCGATTCCCAGAGGCACATCCTGCTGGTGGACGGGCTCCCCCAACACCCACTCGGTGCGGAGTCCGGCGAGGCTCCCGCTGCTCTCACCCTCGGTGTCGAGCACCACGAGCAGAACGCCGGTGGGCCGCTTCGCGCTGAGCATCGAGGAATCCGCCGCCGCCCGCTCGATGATGCGCGTCAACGCCGCGTCATCCAGGGCAGCGAACTCGGGCATCGACGCGGCGACCCCTGCGGCCTCGACAGTCCATCCCGAAGGGCCCAACGATGATGCGTCCACGAGCGCTCCGTCAACTATCCTCTGCACGTCGACCGCCACGTACAACCTGGGGTCCTGCGGATCGCCGCCCAGATGACACGCCGCCGGCGACGACACGACCACGGGGAAGGGCGAGACCTGGAACACCCAGCGGAACATCAACGCACCGAGGATCAGCACCCCCACGACGGCCAGGATCGCCAGCCCCGTCACCCAGCCACGGAGGAGACCCACGGAGCGACGGTACCGGGACTCCGGAACCCACCCGACCTGGTCGACCATGGCGTCGAGCATAGGACTTCAGGTGCGCCCGAGGATCACGATCGGGCATCGCCCTCGTTCACTGTCGGTTCAGTCGTCGCGGGGGCGCCGACGCAGGCTCTTGACATCCGTGCGCCGCTGCTTCGCCTTCAGCCGGCGCTCCTTCGATCCCCGAGTCGGCTTCGTCGCTCGACGCGGCGGAGCGGGCGGACGCAGCGCCTCCTCCACGAGAGCGACGAGTCGATCGCGCGCCGCATCCCTGTTCCGCAGCTGTGCGCGGTGCTCCGAGGCGGCGATCGTCAGCACGCCGTCGACCAGGCGACCACTCAACCGTTCGAGCAGTCGCTCGCGTTGATGCGGTGAGAGCACCGGCGAGCGCGCCGCATCCCAGACCAGCTCCACGCGGGAATCGGCCGTGTTCACGCCCTGACCGCCCGGACCGGACGACCGCGAGAAGCGCCACGACAGCTCGGCCTCGGGGATGGTGAGACCCGACGAGACCCGCAGACCGGGGCGATGGGCGGAGGGCATGCCTCCATCATCGGGCCTCGCGTCGCACTCGCACCGCACCGCACCGCACCGCGCCGCGCCGCACCCCGTTAGCATGGCGAGGACGGCAGGCCGGATTTCGAGCCCGCGGCGCAGCCCGTCACGCGGAGCACGAATGAACTCATACCGGCAGGATGATTGGGCGGCGAGCCCCTCGTATCCGTCGACCGTGAACGAGCCGTACCTGATGGGCACTGGTGTGGTCACCGCCGAAGACACGGGAACCCGTCCGCTCTCTCCCCCGCACAGCCACGCCGACCCGATGCTGGCCTGGTGCTATCGCGGCACGGTGTGGGTGCACCTGCAGGATGCGCGGTGGCGACTCGCTCCCGGTCAGGGCGTATGGATCCCGGCCCACACCCCACACACCGCTCATCACGAGGCGGACTCGACGGGCTGCTACACCTACATCCCCGACTCCGCGCTGATCACCCCGATCGACGGCATCACCCGGGTGCTCGTGCCGCGCGCCGTGCAGGAGATGCTGCTGCACCTCGGCATCAACGACATGCCCACCGACCTGCGCGTGCGCATCCAGTCCGTCCTGATCGAGATGCTCCAACAGCCGCTTCCGGAGGCCGCGAGCGAGTGGGGCGAGGTGCCGATGCCCGCCGACGAACGCGTGGCAGCTCTCGTGCAGACCGTGCTCGCCGACCCCGGCGACCCCCGCAGTGCGATCGAGCTGTTCCTCGCCCACGGCCTCCACGAGCGCACGGTGCTGCGCATCTTCTAGAACGACGTCGGCATGAGCTTCGGGCGCTGGCGCACCGGAGTGCGGATGACTCTCGGAGCCCGACTGGTCGTGGACGGCACCCCCATCGGCGCCGCCGCGCACCGCTGCGGCTACGCCACGACGAGCGCCTTCTCCGCCGCATTCAAGGACCGCTTCGGCCTGACCCCGCGACAGCACGTGGCACGGGTGCATTCCGACGCCGCCCACCAGCTGTACTGGCGCTGACGGCACGGCATTCCCGGTCGCCCGACGGTCGATCCGACCGGCGTTTGTCGGTTCCGCGATACAAGTCGTCGCTCCCGCAACACTGAGCGCGCCATCCGCGTTCTAGCATCGTTCTGTTAGGGCATGCTTACCTAACTTCTCGCCGCGTCGATGCGGCAACACCCTCCCCCCTTCCCGAAGGAGAACCATGTCGCACGCTTCTGCGCGCCCGAAGATCCGCCGAGGCTCCGCCCTCGTCGCCGCGGCCGTCGCCGCCGCCCTCACGCTGGCCGGGTGCTCGACCGCGCCCGGTGAAGCTGCCGATTCGGCGCCCACCGCAACCGACGGCGTGGTGATCGAGCACGGCCACGGGAAGACCGTGATCCCCGAGAAGCCGCAGCGCATCGTCACCCTCGGCTGGATGACGGCCGACATCGTCGCCGCCCTCGGCACCAACCCCGTGGGCATGGAAGAGGTGTGGGGCGCGGGCGAGAGCGGCTACCAGCCCTGGTTCGAGGACTACGTCACCGAAGAGTACGGCGAGACGCCCGAGATCATCCCCTTCCTCGAAGACGGCCCCAACTACGAGGCCATCAAGGAGCTCAAGCCCGACCTGATCCTGAGCCTGTACTCGGGCATCTCCGACATCGAGTACGAGCGCCTGACCGAGATCGCCCCGACCGTCCCCTACATCGAAGGTCCGTGGAACCCCGGCACGTGGGAGGACATGACCCGCACGGTCGGCAAGGCCCTGTCGGAAGAGGACAAGGCCGACGAGCTGATCGCCGAGACCGAGGAGCAGATCACCACTCTCGCCGGCGAGCACCCCGAGTTCCAGGACAAGACCTTCGTCTGGGGTCTGACCCTGAACGAGGGCGGCACCGACCTCGGCGTCTACCTCGAGTACGACCCGCGCGTGCGCATCACCGAGGCCCTCGGATTCACGTCCACCTCGGCGATGGACAGCTTCCTCAAGACCGCCGAGGGCGACAACTGGTACACCGGCGTCAGCCTCGAGAAGCTCTACGACGTCCAGGCCGACCTGTTCGCCGCGTGGGGCAGCAGCGCCGACGAGGGGAAGTACACCGTCGAGAACAAGGTCGTCTCCCGCTGGAACCCGATCGCGAACGGTTCGTACGTGATCTACGCCGACGCCGCCGAGGCCTCCGCCATCAGCGCTCCCACCGTGCTCTCGCTGAAGTACATCCTGCCGAAGTACGTCGACGACCTCGCCGGCGCGCTGCAGGGCGAGCCGACCATCACCGGCAAGTGACGCACGGGATGTCCCTGACGACGGACGACGTCACGGACGTCTCGAACACGGGTGCGGGAAGTCGCGAAGGCGGCTCCCCGCACCGCAACGGGACGCTCGTTCTGGGACTCGTCATCGCCGCGGGCGTGCTGGCGATCGCCGCCATCGCCTCGCTCGCCGTCGGCGCCGGCGCGATCGACCCCGTCACCGTCCTGCAGTCGCTCTTCACCTACGACGACGAGAACCCGCTGCACCTGATGGTCATGGAGCTGCGCGTGCCCCGCACCCTGCTCGGCATCGTCGTGGGCGCGGCTCTCGCCGTGTGCGGCGGACTGATCCAGGCCTTCACCCGCAACCCGCTCGCCGACCCCGGCATCCTCGGGGTCAACGCCGGTGCGTCGTTCGCCGTCACGTTCGTCGTCGGCGTGCTCGGGTTCACCACCCCCGGCGCCTACGTGCCCTTCGCCCTCGGCGGCGCCTTCGTGCTCACCCTACTCGTGTACATCCTCGGTTCCTTCGGCGCCTCGGGCGCGACCCCGATGAAGCTCACCCTCGCCGGGGTGGCCCTGGGCGCCGCCTTCACCGGGTTCACCACCGCCATCGTGCTGCGCGACACCAGCACGCTTCAGGTCATGCGGTTCTGGGGTGTCGGCTCTATCGGTGGACGCACGATCGACCAGCTCACCTGGGCCGTGCCGCTGATCGTCGCCGGGCTGCTGATCGGCCTGTTGTGCGCGCGTTCCCTGAACGCCCTGGCACTCGGGGACGACCTGGCGCAGGCCCTCGGCGCTCGCGTGCGGGTGACCCGCATCCTCGTCATCATCGCCGTCACCCTGCTGGCGGGAACCAGCGTCGCCGCCGCCGGACCCATCGCGTTCGTCGGACTCATGATCCCCCACATCGTGCGCTGGTTCACCGGACCCGATCAACGATGGGTGCTCGCGTACTCGATGATCATCGGCCCCGCCTTCCTGCTCCTCGCCGACATCCTGGGCCGCATCGTGCTCCCGAACGGGGAGATGCGCGTCGGGATCGTCACCGCCCTCCTCGGAGCCCCGATCCTGATCGTGCTCGTGCGCCGCAAGCGGGTGAGCGGGCTGTGAGCATCGATCAGAAGCCGGTCACCGCGTCGGGCACGCCAGCGCGGCCGACCGACGTCGCGCCCGTGGACCACGGCCGACGCCTGTTCCGGATCGAGACCGCGCGCGTCGCGACCCTCATCCCGGTGCGCTCCGTGGTCGCGTGTCTCATCCTCCTCGTCGTGATCGTCGGAGCCGGCCTCTTCTCCATGACGCTCGGCGCCTACGAGGTCGACTTCGCGGCCGTCATCCGGGCGATCTTCGATCCCTCCTCAGACCCCGACATCCGCCAGGTGGTCGTCGAATGGCGCCTGCCCCGGGTGCTGTTCGCCGTGCTGTGCGGCGCTGCCCTGGCCCTCGCCGGTGGCATCTTCCAGTCCCTCACGCGCAACCCGCTCGGCTCCCCGGACATCATCGGCTTCGGCATCGGGGCCCAGTTCGGTGTGACGCTCGTGATGGTCGTGCTCGAACTGAACACCTACATGTTCAAGGCGGCCGGCGCACTCGTCGGCGGCCTGTTGACTGCACTTCTCGTCTACGTGCTGGCGAACAAGAACACGATGTCGTCGTTCCGGCTCATCATCGTCGGCATCGGCGTCTCGGCAGGACTCGGCTCCCTCACCTCGTGGATCCTGATCTCGGTCAGTGTCGAGAAGGCGATGATGGCGGCGACCTGGGGGGCCGGTTCGATCGCCTCGCTCGGGTTCGACCAGCTGATCCCGGCGACTCTCGTGTTCGCGATCGTCATGCTCCTGTCCCTCCCGCTCGCCCGCACGCTCCCGGTGCTCGAGATGGGCGACGACGCAGCGACCGCCCTCGGCATCAGTCCCGGACGCACCCGCCTCGCGGCGATGGTGTTCGGCGTTGCCCTGGTCGCGCTCGTCACCGCCGCCGCCGGACCCATCTCGTTCATCGCGCTCGCCGCCCCGCAGATCTCGCAGCGCCTCACCCGCTCGAACACCCCGATGGGCACCGTGCCCGTGATGCTGACCGGGGCCGCGCTCGTCGTCGTGTCGGACGCCGTCGCCCAGCTCGTCGCTGTGCCCGTCGGCGTCGTGACGGTCTCGGTCGGCGGCATCTACCTCGCCTGGCTGCTGGCCGCCCAGTACGCGCGCCGCACCTGAAAGGAACACCCATGACCGCTTCGCTGCTGGCTCGCGACATCACGCTGGGCTACGGAGACACCCCCATCATCTCCGAGCTGACCCTCGAGGTACCGGACGACTCGTTCACGATCATCATCGGACCGAACGCGTGCGGCAAGTCCACCCTGCTGCGCGGATTCGCCCGGCTGCTGCGCCCGAGCACCGGGGCCGTCCTGCTCGACGGCGACGAGCTGCGCTCGCTCAAGCCGAAGGAAGCCGCTCGCAAGCTGGGCCTTCTCCCCCAGTCGTCCATCGCGCCAGACGGCATCACGGTCGCCGATCTCGTCGGTCGCGGACGCTTCCCGCATCAGAGCGCCATGCGCACGTGGAGCAGCGCCGACGAGCGTGCGGTGTCCGAGGCCATGGCCGCCACCGGGGTCACGGATCTCTCACGGCGCCTGGTGGACGAGCTCTCCGGCGGGCAGCGACAGCGCGTCTGGGTGGCGATGGCCCTCGCCCAGCAGACCAAGCACCTGCTGCTCGACGAGCCGACGACCTTCCTCGACATCGCTCACCAGATCGACCTGATGGAGCTGTTCGCCGACCTGCACCGCGAGGGCACGACGCTCGTCGCCGTGCTGCACGACCTCAACCACGCCGCTCGCTACGCCACGCACCTCGTGGCGATGCGCGACGGGGCCATCGTGGCGCAGGGAGACCCGCGCGAGATCATCACCGCCGAGCTCGTGCACGCCGTGTACGACCTGCCCTGCAAGGTGATCACCGACCCCGTCTCAGGCACGCCGCTCGTGCTGCCGCTCGGACGGCGGACACCGTGACGTCCCCCAAGACATCCACTCCGCGGAAGCTGTTCGGGATCGCGCTGAGATCGGGGGGTCGCGGGATCGCCCTCACCGGAGCGACGGCGCTGCTCATCGTGCACGCGCTCGCCGAGGCGACGATCCCCGTCATCATCGGAGCGACGATAGACCGCGCCGTACTTCCCGCAGACCCCGCCGCGCTCGCCCTCTGGCTCGGCGTGCTCGTCGGAACGTTCCTCGTGCTGACCGTGAGCTATCAGTCGGCCTCCCGGCTCATGGTCTCGGTCTACGGGTACGGCGAGCAGGCGCTCCGTCACCTCGCGCTGTCGCGGATGCTGCGACCCCGGCTCTCCCGTCGCACGGTGACCCCCGGCGAGGCGCTCACCTTCGTCACATCCGACACCTATCGCGTCGCCGGCGTCGCCTGGTCCGTGGCGCAGCAATGCTCCACGATCGCCGCGATCATCGGAGCCGGACTCGCGATGCTGGTGATCTCGCCCGTCGCGACACTCGTCGTGTTCGGCTCGACCATCGCGATGATGTTCATGATGCAGGTCGTCTCCCGTCCGCTCGAGCGTCGCGGGTTCGCTGAGCAGCACGCGGCGACCGAGGCCGGCGCCGTGGCCGCCGACTTCATGAGCGGATTCCGCGTGCTCGTGGGTATCGGTGCCCGGGATGAGGCCGTGCGGCGTTACGTCGCCGCGAGCGACACCTCCCGACGCGCGGCGACGGCAGCCGGCCGATCCCTCGCCTCCTACGAAGCGGTGAGCGGCACATTGGCCGCGATCGCGACGACCGCGTTGGCGGGCATATCGGCCTGGTTCGCCGCCGAGGGCCGCATCAGCATCGGTGAACTGGTGACCGTGCTCGGCCTCGCCCAGTTCATCAGCGGCTACCTCGCGTATGCGGGGTCGTTCCCCTCGAACTGGATCCACAAACTCGCCTCCGCCAAGCGCCTCGCCGAGATGATCGACGCCGACGATCTGCTGGATCCGCCGCCCGCATCGCCCGCATCGGCAGGTCCGGCGGGACAGGTGGTGCTGGCTTTCCACACGGACTCGGGTTCGCCGCGCGTCGAGGTGCGCGAGCGGGAGCTCCTCGGTGTCCGCCCTGCCGACAGCGACACGGCCAGGGCCCTCTCCCGGATGCTCGGCCTGCGGACCCGTGTCGACCGAGGCCGTGTCCACCTCGCGGTCGACGGAGAACTCCGAGATCTGGCCGACCTCGACCCGGTGGAATACCGGGATCGGGTCGTCGCCCCTCCGCATGGGCAGACGATCGTGAGCGGCTCTCTCCGCGAGGCCGTGCGCGGGCACGGGCGGGACGAGCCCACGCACCCGCCCTTCATCGAGATGGCAGCCCTCCACGACACGGTGGTGCAGGTCGGCGGCTGGGAAGCGCAGGTCGGGGAAGCCGGGAGACGTCTCTCGGGCGGACAACGGCAGCGCATCGGCATCGCCCGCGCCCTGCACGCACAGGCCGACGTGCTCGTGCTCGACGAACCGACCTCCGCCGTCGACGCCCTCACCGAGGCGCACATCGCCCGCGCCCTGGCAGAACACACCGGGACCGTGATCGTGATCACCACCTCGCCGATTCTGCTCGGCGCCTGCGACCGAGTCGTCGACGTTCCCTCCGGCGGATCGGAGGTGCAGCATGGGTGACCCGGTCTCGACCTCCCCTCTGCTGCCGATCGCCTCCAGCGCTCGGGTACGGGCCGTCATCGGTGCGCTTCTGCGCCGGCATCCCGGCCGCATGGCAGCCGTCGCCGCGCTCTTCCTCGCGGCCTCCGCCCTCGGAATCGTGATGCCCGCCTGCCTGGGCCGCATCGTCGATGCCGTCTCGTCAGACGCAGGCTTCGCGAGCATCGCCGGCTGGGTCGTCGGAGCGGGACTGGGCGCCATCGGTGCGGCCGTGGTGATGCTGTGGGCCGTGCGGGTGCTCACCGGTCTGGTGCAGGACATGCTCGCGGCACTGCGCGAGGACGTGTTCGCCTCGGCGATGAGTCTTCCGGTGAGCACGGTCGACGACGGCGAGAGCGCCGACCTGCTCTCCCGCGTGACCGGCGATGTCGATGCGGTGGCCGAGGCCGGAGGGAACGTGGCCCCGACCCTGCTGTCCGCCGCATTCGCGATCGCCGTGTCGGTGGTCGCACTGACCGCGCTCGATCCCCGGCTCGCCCTCGCCGGACTCGCCTCCGCACCGTTCTACGTGCTCGGCACCCGGGCGTTCCTCCGCAGGTCGCGCGTCGTGTTCCGCGAAGTGCGGGTGCGCGAAGCCGCGCGCAGTCAGGCCGTACTCGATGCGGTCGCGGGTATCGAGACGCTCACCGCTTTCAACGAGCAGGAGCCGGCGTTGGAGCGGGTGCGAGAGCGCGCAGAGGCCTCGATCCGGAAGCAGATCGAGGGCGTGCGAGTGAGCAACCGGCTGTTCCGCTGGATCAACGGTGGCGAGCTCGTCGGCCTCGCCGCGATCCTCGGCACCGGGTTCCTGCTGCAGTCGGCCGGCGCGGTCACGGTGGGCGCCGTCACCACCGCAGCGCTGCTGTTCCACCGTCTGTTCGGTCCCGTGGGGCAGTTGATCTTCGGACTCGACGACATCCAACGCGCGACCATCGGCCTGGCGCGACTCGTCGGCGTGATCGACCTCGCGCCGTCGACTGTCGCCTCGGATCGGCGAGCGGACGCGGCAGCACGGGCATCGGAGGAATCAGCGTCATCAGCGGGGATCGAGGTGCGCGACGTGACGTTCCGCTATCCGACCACCGGCCGGGGGATCCACGACGTGAACCTGCGGGTCGAGCGGGGCACCACGGCGGCGCTGGTGGGCACTTCGGGGTCGGGCAAGAGCACACTCGCGCGCGTGGTCGCCGGCCACCACCCACCGACCTCTGGCAGCGTGCACCTCGCCTCCCGCACGTCGGCCCCGTACTACCTGTCGCAGGAGCTGCATCACTTCCGGGGCACGATCGCCGACAATCTGAGGCTCATCGCTCCGGAGGCGAGCGACGACGAGATGACCGCGGCGCTGCAGGCTGTCGGAGCGCAGTGGGCCGTCGATGCCATGGTCCGCGAGAACGTGGAGCCTTCCGAGGAGGCTGTCGTGCCCTTGGACGAGGGACGCATCCAGCAGCTCGCCGTCGCACGGGCCTTCCTCGCCGACCCGGACATCGTGATCCTCGACGAGGCCACCGCCGACGTCGGGCTCCACCATCGAGAAGCCGTGGAAGAGGCGATCGCCGTGCTGCGCGAAGGACGCACCGCTCTGCTCATCGCGCACCGGCTGCAGCAGGCCGTCCCCGCCGAGCAGATCGTCGTGTTCGCCGATGGCAGGGCTACGCAGCGCGGCACGCATGAGGAGCTCCTCGCCACCGACGGGCTCTATCGCGACTCCTGGCTGGCGCAGACTCGCGCCTCAGTCGCGACAGCGAACCCGACCGATCCCTCCCCCACCACAGACA
>NZ_SCOG01000014.1:0-81736 GCF_005502545.1 Microbacterium sp. Beta | reverse complement strand
GTTCGGGGAACGGCGGGTTCGTCATGGTCTGTCCTGTCGACGGGGGTGGGGATCGCACTGGCGGCCCGGATAGCCCCGAGCGTAGCGAGCGGCCCTCGGCGGCACCATCCCCTGTCGTCGGTCCGACCCCGGCGGGCGGGGAGACGCCGCGACTCTTCCGTCGACCCGCCGTGCGGCGTACCGTGCGGGTATGTGCCGCAACATCATCCCGCTGAACAACCTCGAGCCCGCTGCGACCGCGCAGGAATGCCACGATGCGGCGTTGCAGTTCGTGCGCAAGATCGCCGGGACCACGGCGCCGTCGCGGGCGAACCAGGCCGTCTTCGAGAGCGCGGTCGACGAGATCGCGGCTGTCGTCGACCGTCTCCTGGGTGAGCTCGTCACCACCGCACCTCCGAAGAATCGTGAGGACGAGGCGGCGAAGCGACGGGCGCGCTCGGCCGAGCGGTACGAGGCGATCCGGGTGTTCCAGGAGGAGAAGCGCGCCGCCCGCGCAGGAGCGTAGGCGCATACCGTCGCAATGGCGGCGGCGTATGCCAGAATCGTCATACCCCGCTCGACTTTCCCTGCGGTCCCGGTGTTGAAGGCGCCGAGATCGCGCCGCCGATCCCCATCGGTCAGGGAACCTCCCCAAGGAGAGCCGTACACATGCCTGAGGACTCTCCTCGCGTTCTCGTCGTCGACGACGATCCGGACGTCGCCCTGCTCGTCAAGACCGTGCTCGAGCGACGTGCCGCGTGCATCGTCGACGTCGCCGAGGACGGACAGGTCGCGATCGATCGGGTCGCGGAGGTGCGGCCGGACGTCGTGGTGACCGACATCGAGATGCCGGGACTGAGCGGCCTCGAGCTGCTCGCCGAGCTGCGACGCATCGTTCCGTCGGTGCCTGTCGTGGTGATGACCGCCCACGTCTCCGTGGAGTACGCGGTCTCGGCCCTGCGAGCGCAGGCGGACGAGTTCCTGACCAAACCGCTCGACAACGGCAAGCTCGTGGAGGCCGTCACCCGTCTGGTCGAGGAGGGGCGCCGCCGCCGAGCGGAAGCGCGCACACCGGAGCGGGTGCTCGCGATCGGCGCACATCCGGACGATGTCGAGATCGGTGTCGGTGGACTGCTCGCCGCGCACGCCAGGGCTCAGGACGAGATCACGATCCTCACGCTCTCCCGCGGTGCCAGGGGTGGGGACGCCGACAGCAGGCAGAACGAATCCCTCGCAGCGGCGGAGATGCTGGGCGCCCGTCTCTTCCTGAAGGACCTCATCGACACCGAGATCTCCGGAGGGGGATCCACGGTGCGCATCATCGAAGAGGTCGTGCAGGAGATCCAGCCGACGATCGTCTACACGCATTCGCCGCACGACCGGCACCAGGATCACCGTGCCGTGAGCGAGGCGACCGTCGTGGCCACGCGTCGGGTCGGTACCGTCGCGTGCTATCAGAGTCCGTCGGCGACGATCGACTTCCGGCCCACGAGGTTCGTGCGCATCGACCAGTACCTCGACGAGAAGCTGCGGCTCCTTGAACGCTTCGGCTCGCAGACGGCGAGCCGCGACTACCTCGCGCCCGAGTTCGTCACGGCGACGGCACGGTACTGGTCGAGATTCGGTGGGGGAACGGCTGTCGAACCGCTCGAGGTCGTGCGGGAGACCGCCGAGTTCATCGGCGCCCACGAGCTCACACGACGGGAGAGCTGATGACGAAGCGCGTGCTGGTGACCGGTGCCGGTGGTCCGGCGGGAGTGGCCGTGATCCGGTCGCTGCTCCGCCGCTCGGACCTGACCGTGTTCGCCGCGGACATGGACGGCTGGGCGAGCGGCATCTACCTGGTGCCCCCGGAGCAGCGACGTCTCGTGCCACCGGGACGTGACGACGACTTCGTGCCGGCGATCGCGCGCATGGTGGCGGACGACGGCCTCGATCTGGTGATCTCGACCGTCGACGTCGAGCTCATCGCCCTCGCGGGACGGCGCGATGAGCTGGCACCCGCCGTGCTGGCTGCGCCGTCCGAGAACACGCTGAACACCGCGCTCGACAAGCTCGCCCTCGCGGAACGCTGCGCGTCGACCGGTCGCGTCCCGCGCACCGTCCTCGCCGGACGTGATGCCGAGGCCGTCGAGTGGGAGTTCCCGGTCTTCGCCAAGCCGCGTCAGGGTGCAGGGAGCCGTGGCGTGCGGCTCGTGCCCGACCGTGCTGCTCTCGAGGCCCTGCCGACGGACGAGGGACTCATCGTCCAGGACTTCCTTCCGGGGGAGGAGTACTCCGTCGATGTCATCGCGGATGCCACCGGAGCCGTCGTGGCAGCGGTACCCCGCACGCGAGCCAGGGTCGACTCCGGCGTCGCCATCGCCGGACGCACGGTCCGCGATGCGGAACTCGAGGAGACGGCGGCATCGATCGCCCGCGCGATCGGACTGGTCGGCGTCGCGAACGTGCAGTTGCGGCGCGATCGCACGGGTCGTGCGGTGCTGCTCGAGGTCAACCCTCGCTTCCCCGGCGCCTTGCCTTTGACGATCGCGGCCGGCGTCGACATCCCGTCGCTCGTGGCCGACCTCTTCCTGGGGCGAGAGCTTCCCGTGCAGATCCCGTTCCGCGAGGTCGCCTCCGTGCGCTTCCTCGAGGATGTGATCGTGGAGATCGACGATGTGCTGGTCTCCGACCATGCGGGGCATCAGGAGGAACTGTGAGCCACGCGCTGCTCCGCGGCGACCATCACGTCCACTCCACCTTCTCGGACGATGCGGTCTCGACACTCGCACAGAACGTCGAGGCTGCGGCCGCAGCGGGACTGAACACGGTGCGCCTCGTCGACCACGTGCGTCAGAGCACGACCTGGGTGCCGGAGTACCTCGCTGCGGTGCGGGTGCTCCGGGTGCCGGACGGGCTCACGGTGCTCACCGGTGTCGAGGCGAAGATCCTCGACGTCGGGGGAACTCTCGACATCCCGACCCTCCCCGACGGCATCGATCGGATCCTCATCGCCGACCACCAGTTCCCGGGGGCGGACGGTCCGCTCGGACCCACCGCGGTGCGGGAGCGGATGGCCGCGGGATGGGCCGCTGACGACGTTCTCGATCAGTTCGTCGAGGCGCTCATCGCCACGATGCGGCGCTACCCGGGGAACCAGCTCGCGCACTGCTTCTCGATCCTGCCGAAGATCGGTCTGTCCGAGGCCGACCTGGGTGCGCAGCGCGCGGATGCCTGGGCACGCACCGCCGCCGACACCGACACCCTCGTCGAAGTGAACGAGAAGTGGGGCTGCCCTGGGGTCGATGCGCTGGCCGCGCTGCGCCGCGCCGGCGGCACGGTGGTCGCCTCGACCGACAGCCACGACGCCGCCGAGGTGGGCCGGTACTCGAGGATTCTCCCGCTGCTCGACGCGGTGGCGGTCTCCTGATGGCCGATCTCACCTGGCTGGAGACCGTGCTGGTCATCCTCCTGCTGCTCTGCATCCTCGTCGGCACGCTGCCTGTGGTCAACACCGGCCTGCAGTTCCTCATCCTTCCGCTGCATGCGTTCCGCAACCATTACGGCAAGGCGGCGCCGTACCACCCGAACGTCGCCGTCGTCATCCCCGCCTGGAACGAGGGTGCGGTGATCGGCCCCGCGATCGAACGGCTGCTGCAGCTGGAGTATCCGGCTGAACGTCTGCGGGTCTTCGTCGTCGACGACGCATCGACCGACGACACCCCCGAGGTCGTCGCCGCCACGTCAGCGGCCCACCCCGGCCGCGTCGTGCACCTGCGGCGCGAGAAGGGGGGAGAGGGCAAGGCGCACACGCTCAACCACGGTCTCGACGTGATCCTCGCCGACACGTGGGCCGAGGCCGTGCTCATCATGGATGCGGATGTGATCTTCGCCCGTGATTCGCTGCGCAAGCTCACCCGTCACCTGGCCGACGAGAAGGTCGGTGCCGTGACGGCCTACATCGCCGAGGGCAGCCGCGACCGCAACTACCTCACGCGTTTCATCGCCATCGAGTACGTGATCGGTCAGCTCTCCGCACGTCGGGTGCAGAACGTCGGCGGCGCCATCGCCTGCCTCGCGGGCGGCGCCCAGCTGCACTCGCGCGCGAACCTCGAAGCCATCGGCGGACGCATCCCCACGGGGACCCTCGCCGAGGACACCATGACGACGTTCGAGGGCCAGCTCAAGGGACGCCGGATGGTGTTCGAGCCGCATGCCGTGGTGCTGGCCGAGGAGCCGCGGACGATCGACAGCCTGTGGAAGCAGCGTCTGCGCTGGGCGCGCGGCAACGTGCAGCTCACCTCGATCTACCGAAAGCTGTGGTTCCGCCCGAGCCGGGACCACAACCTGGGCAGTTTCGGCTTCGGGCTCGCCTGGTTCACGATCCTCCTGCTCCCTGCGTTCATGCTGCTCGCGGCGGCCGGCCTGCTCGCGCTCCTCCTGCTGCACAGCGACATCGCGGAGTTCGTGTTCCGCTTCATGTGGATCGCGGCGGCCTGCATCTACATCTACTCGATGCTCTACTCGGTGCAGCTGGATCCCCGCATCGGCAGACAGTCCTGGCGCGAGGCGATCATGTTCCCAGGGCTCGGTGCCCTGATCCTGATGGCCATCGCGATCTTCCCGCAGCTGTTCGAGTCCGCGTTGCTCGCGCTCGGGCTGCCCGTGACGCACGAGGCCCGCATCATGTGGGCGGTGATCTTCTACCTGTGGGGACCGATCTCGATGCTCGGGATCTGGCTCGCCCGGGCGGTGGAGCCGCTCCCTGGCGGACGCTTCTTCGCGGGGCTGCTGCTCTACGTCTGCGGGTACGGCTCACTGCTGTGCGCCATCACCGTGGATTCCTACATCAAGGAGTGGCGTCGCGCCGATGCCTCCTGGATCAAGACCGAGAAGATCGGACGTGTCGACTCATGACCGCAACCCCGTCGAACGATGCCGAGGTGGGGGAGATCGCCGCGGATGCCCGACGTGAGCGACGTCTGATCCCTCAGGCTCTGCTCGCCCTCGCCGTGGTGGTCGTCATCGTCGTGGTGAGAGAGCTGCTGCTCCGATGAGCGGGAGGCCGTTGGCCCTCGTCGTCGAGGACGCGCCCGATCAGGCCGCGCTGCTGCGCCGCTATCTCGACCGCGAGGGGTTCGACGTGTTCGTGGCCCGTGACGCCGAGTCGGCGATCGCCGCGTTCTCCGAGATCGATCCCGTGGTGGCCGTGCTCGACCTGCTGCTGCCCGGTATCTCGGGACAGGAGTGCGCGCGGCTGGTCCGGGCCCGTTTCCCCGACTGCTTCCTGGTGATCAGCTCGGTGCTCGATGCCACCGACTATCCGCCGGCGGACGCCGCGCTCCCCAAGCCGATCACGGGTTCCGAGCTGCACGCGATCGTCGAGGGCGTGCGGCGATGAGGGCCACGCCGCTCGATCGCGCGGAGAACCGCTGGTATCAGGTCTTCGACAACCCGAGCCCGCTGCTCAAGCAGGCGCCGACGGTCACCGCGACGGTGATCGCGGCGCTCCTCACCTGGTGGGTTCCCGACCTTCCCATGACGCACGTCGCACCGGCCGTGGCGGGGATCATCCTGGTGCTCGCGGCCACGGCCTTCGCCGCGGTGCTGACGGCCCGCGGGGTGCACGAGGGATGGGCGCTCCTGCTCATCCCCATCGTCGACATCATCGGCCTCGGACTCTTCCGCACGGGTACCGGGGGAGCGACATCGCTCTTCTCATCACTCGTGCTCCTCCCGGTGGTCTGGCTGGCCGCCGCCCCGGGAATCCGCTGGGTGTTCGTGGTCGGCGGGCTCACGTCGATCGCGTTGCTGATGCCGTACGTCACCGCGCCACCCGCGACCTCGGTCGAGTGGCTGCGGGGCGTGGTGGGCCCGCTCGTGTTCTCGGCGGTGGCGGCCGTGATCAACCAGCTCGCGCGGCAGCAGCGGATGCGCGTGGAACAGGCGGAGGAGCTCGTCGCCGAACGAACCAGAGCGCTGTCCGAGAACGTGGCCATGATCGTGCAGCTGCGCGAGAAGGAGCACCAGTACCGGGAGCTGCTGGACTCGTTCGAGAGCCTGTGGTCGTCGATAACGGCGCAGGCCGTGGTGGCCACGGACTGCAGCGGTATCGTGACGGCCTGGAACCCGGGAGCGGTGCGCCTGCTCGGACTTCCCGTCGACGAGGCTCTCGACGACGTGCGCATCGATCGCTTCTTCTCGACCGCCGTGCTCTCGATGCTGGCGGCTGACACGGCGGAGCACTCCGCGCCGTCCGGCGACATGCCCGCCGGCTACGCCGAACTCGACCCGGGGATCAAGGCTCTGTTCGGACAGGCGGACGCCGGTGTCCCCGTCGACGGGGACATCGAGGTCGTGACCGCAGGCGGGACGACGGTTCCCGCACGTGTGACGGTCACTCCCCACAAGGACGGTGCGGGCGCGCAGCAGGGATATCTGTTCGTGCTGACAGACGAGACCAGGGCCGTCGAGGTCGCGAGGATGAAGGACGAGTTCGTCGGGATGATCTCCCATGAGCTCCGGACGCCCCTCAGCGCCATCATCGGCTTCCTGGACCTGCTGCAGAACGATCCAGGGCAGCCGCTCACGGAGGACCAGCAGGAGTTCGTCGGCATCATCGAGCGCAACGCGCAGCGTCTGCTCAATCTCGTCGGCGACCTGTTGTTCACCGCCCAGGTCGAGTCCGGGCGATTCCCCCTCGAGCGCGATGAGGCCGATGCGGCCGCGCTGGTGCGATCCGCGGTGGTGTCGGCCGGTCCGCATGCGCAGCGGGAAGGGATCGAACTCGTCGCGGAGGTCGGTCCTGCGGCGATGCCCGTCTTCGTCGATGCCGGAAGAGTGGGGCAGGCCATCGACAACCTGCTCTCCAATGCCATCAAGTTCACCTCTCGCGGCGGGAAGGTCACCGCGCGAGTGCGCGCGGTCGACGGCGGCGTGGAGTTCTCGATCGCCGATACCGGGGTCGGGATACCGGAGGACGAACAGGGGATGCTGTTCACCCGCTTCTTCCGTGCGTCGACCGCGACGCGCAACGCGGTACCCGGCGTGGGTCTCGGTCTCACGATCACCCGTGCCATCGTCCTCGCGCACGGAGGGACGATGGACGTGACGAGCAAGGAGGGTGTCGGCACGGAGTTCCGCTTCTTCCTGCCTGCCGCTCCGCGCACCGAGGTGCTGACGAGTCTGAGTCGCGCCGAGTGAAGTCCCCGCCGTGAGGGGCGGTGGTATCGTCGAAGGATGGATACCACATTCGTTGCACCGATGGGTGATCGTGGTCGCCTCGTGGTCCCTGCCGAACTCCGCGACCGTCAGCATTGGGACCAGGGCGTGCCGTTGCTCATGATCGAGACGTCGGGAGGCGTGATCCTGCTCACCAGGGAGCAGGCCAAGGCCCTCGTCAGGTCGCAGCTGGAGGGGAAGCGCGCGCTCGAGTCGCTGCTCGCGGAGCGCCGGAGGTCCGCGGACTCCGAGGATGCAGCGGCGTGATGGTGGTCGACGCGTCAGCTCTCCTCGCGTTCCTGCAGGGCGAGCCTGGCGCCGATCGCGTCGAGGAGATCCTCGACGACTCCGTGATCGGAGCCGCGAACTGGTCGGAGGTCGCGCAGAAGGTGCGCGCGTCCGGAGCGGACTGGGGCATCGCCTCCGGCTTGTTGCTCAGCTACCGGCTGAAGGTCGAGCCGGTGTCCCGGCGCGACGCGGAAGCCGCCGCGGAATCGTGGAGGCGCGGAAGCGGGCTGTCGCTGGCGGACCGCCTGTGTCTCGCACTTGCGCGACGGCTCGATCTTCCTGTTCTCACGGCGGACCGGGCGTGGGAAGAGTCCGAGCGCATCGAGCAGCTGCGGCGCTGACACCACCGGCGTGGTCTCGGCGTCGTGACGCTGCGTTTCGCGGTGTGAAGCCCGATGACGGGCGGCGGGCGCGGGGAACCGGACGATCGCTACCGTCGGGCCATGACTCTTCTCCAGGACCAGCTCGCCGGTGTCGCGGATGTCACCCCGGCCGAGCGCGCGCAGCGACTCACCGACGCGGGATCGGCGTGGAACGAGCGGATCGCCGCGGACGAAGCGAACGCGCGATTGACGTACCGCGTCAGCGGACGCGGAATCGGCTCGGTCGCGACCGAGATCCGGGCCGGCGCGCACCGCTTCCTCGTCGACGAGCCGGGTGCGCTCGCCGGGGACGACGTCGCGGCCAGTCCGGTCGAGTACGCGCTGGGTGCGCTCGTCTCGTGCCAGGTGGTCGTGTACCGGCTCTACGCCCAGGCCCTCGGCCTCACGATCGACGCGATCGAGATCACGGCCGAGGGCGACCTCGACGTGCGCAAGCTCTTCGGCATCGACGAGTCGGGGCGCGCCGGATTCCACGATGTGCGCGTGGCTGTCGACATCACCGGTCCGAACAGCGTGGAGGAGTATGAGAACCTGCGCGCCGTCGTCGATGCGCATTGCCCGGTGCTCGACCTCTTCGCCGCTCCCGTACCGACGTCGAGCGCTCTCATCTGAGCGGTCCGCAGCGTCTTCGGCCCGGTGTCGTCTGCGACCTGGCCCGTTCCGTCCGTGACCTGGCCCGTTGGGTCCGTGACCGCTCCTGCTGATATCCTGGTCGGCTCGGCATGTGCGGGGCGGAAGGACGGCCACGCACCGTGGGCTTCATCGATGTATCCAGCGTCTCCCTGACGCTTCCAGACGGCAGACCGCTTCTCGACGAGGCGAGCTTCCGGGTCGGCGCGGGCTCGACGAGCGCTCTGATCGGCCCGAACGGCGCCGGCAAGACGACGATGCTGCGCATCATCCGCGGCGATCAGACGGCTGATGACGGCGTCGTGACGATCGACGGCGGACTCGGCGTCATGGACCAGTTCGTCGGCCACGGCGAAGCGGGCGAGACCGTGCACCAGCTGTTGGTGCGTGTCGCTCCCACACGTATCCGCGTCGCTGCGGAGGCGCTCGAGACCGCGGAGAACGCGCTGATCGAACGCGACGAGCACGATACGCAGATGGCCTATGCATCGGCGATCGCCGAGTACGCGGACGCCGGCGGATACGAGCACGAGACGATCTGGGACCAGTGCACGGTCGCCGCGCTCGGCGTCCCGTTCGAGCGCGCAAGATACCGCGAGCTCACCACGCTCTCCGGCGGCGAGCAGAAGCGCCTGGCGCTCGAGGCCCTGTTGCGCGGACCCGACGAGGTGCTGCTGCTCGACGAGCCGGACAACTATCTCGACGTGCCGACGAAGCGCTGGCTCGAGGATCAGCTGCGCCAGACGCCCAAGACCGTGCTGCTCGTGTCGCACGACCGTGAGCTGCTCGCTCGAGCGGCCGACCGCCTCATCACGCTCGAACCCGGAGGCGCCGGGGCCACGGCCTGGGTGCACGGCGGCGGCTTCGGCACCTACCATCAGGCTCGCACCGACCGGATGGACCGGCTCGACGAGCTGCGCAGACGGTGGGACGAGCAGCACGAGAAGCTGCGGACCCTGGTGGCCAACCTCAAGGTCAAGGCCTCGGCGAACGACGGCTTCGCCTCGCGCTACCAGGCGGCGCAGACACGCCTGCGCAAGTTCGAGGAAGCGGGTCCCCCGGAGGAGCGTCCGCCGGCCCAGGACTTCGACATGCGCCTGCGCGGCGCGCGCACGGGCAAACGGGCGGTGGTCGCGCAGCGCCTGGAGCTGACGGGTCTCATGCGGCCCTTCGACGCGGAGGTCTGGTACGGCGACCGGGTGGCCGTGCTCGGGTCGAACGGGTCGGGCAAGTCGCACTTCCTGCGCCTGCTCGCTCGCGGTGGATCCGACCCCGACGCCACGCTCGGTCACGTCACGTCGACGGGTGAGCAGCTCAGTGCTGTCGAACACACCGGCTCGGCCGTGCTCGGAGCGAGGGTGGTGCCGGGCCTGTTCGCGCAGACGCACGCGCACCCCGAGTTCGTCGGCCGCACGCTGCTAGAGATCTTGCATCGGGGGGACGATCGCCGTGCGGGTATGCCACGCGACGCCGCGAGTTCGGCACTCGACCGCTACGGTCTCGTGCGTCAGGCGCAGCAGAGCTTCGACTCGCTGTCGGGAGGACAGCAGGCGCGGTTCCAGGTGCTCCTTCTGGAGCTCTCCGGGGCGACGCTGCTGCTGCTCGACGAGCCGACCGACAACCTCGACCTGGAATCGGCCGAGGCGCTGGAGCAGGCCCTCGCGCGCTTCGAGGGAACGGTACTGGCGGTCACGCACGACCGCTGGTTCGCCCGTTCGTTCGACCGGTTCCTGGTGTTCGGGTCGGACGGCGAGGTCTACGAGTCCGACGAGCCCGTGTGGGACGAGAAGCGGGTGGCGCGCTCGCGCTGACGTTCGTTCGCGGACACGGGCCGTGCTGCTGTGTCGCTCAGGACAGTCGGGTCGCTCAGGGCAGTCGGAAGGGTGCGGCAGCGCGCGCGGCGGGGTCGATCGCGAGGTCGGCGAGGACCCCGCCGACGCCGGGAGCGAACTTGAAGCCGTGGCCGGAGAACCCGGCGCCCACCACGATCCGGCCGAGGCGATCGAGCACGAAGGCGCCGTCGCCGGTCGAGGTGTACGTGCAGCTGATCGGTTCCGGCCCCGCCGGGTCGAGGCCGGGCATCCACTCCCGCACGTAGTCCGAGAGCGCACGCTGATGCGTCGGCAGGTGCGGGCGGGCATCGGGATCGACCTCGTCGCCGACACGGTGGAACCCGACTTTCACTCCCTCTCCTGGCGTCGGCATGCCGTACACGGTCGCGGGGTAGATCCCCGGCTGCAGGTAGTGGTTGAACGAGGGCCACGGCGCGTCCGTGAGCGGCCGGAAGTGTGCCGGCGTCTCCTCGGTCACGGTGAGGCGCGGCAGGCCGAAGTGCGGAAGCAGAGTCCGCGTCCAGGCTCCCGCCGTCACCACGACGGTCTCGGCACGCAGGTGGATGTCCTCGGCGACGGTGACCCCCACGCCGTCCGAGTCCTCCTCGATGCGCTCGATCGGGGTGCTCCAGCGCACTTCTCCGCCGCCGATGACGACGCGACGCTCCAGCTCCCGCAGTGCCTCGGCGGCGCGCACGACCCCGGCGTCGGACGACCACAGCACGTCGCCGCCGAAGCGCATTCCCGGCCACCGGGCACCCGCCTCGGCGGGCGAGAGGACGGCACTCGGGATGCCGCGGCCCTCCAGGCCCGACCGCACGGCGGCGATGTCGATGTCGCCGTGGGTCACGAGGCCGTGCAGACGAAGGAGAGACTCGCCGCCGACGGACCCGAGGGCGTCCCACCCTTGACGGGCGCGCACGAGCAGGTCGAGGTAATGCTCCTCGTCGTAGGCGTTGTTGAAGTTGCGGGTCGCACCGTGCGATGCGCCCTCACGGTGACCGCGGGCGAATCTCTCCAGCACGACCGGTCTGAGTCCTCGACGCACGAGGGCCCAGGCCGTCGCCAACCCCATGACCCCGCCGCCCACCACGACCACGTCGACATGCTCGATCCTCATGGTGCCTCCCGATCTCGCCTCCAGTCTCCCAGCACGGGCGGCTCCGCCTGCCGGGTAGGCTGGAGGGGTGACCATGGAGATCGAGCTCGGCCGAGGAAAGCGTGCACGTCGCGCGTACACGTTCGATGACATCGCGGTGGTGCCCTCGCGGCGCACGCGCAACCCGGAGGACGTGTCGACCGCCTGGACGATCGACGCCTTCGGGTTCGAGATCCCGGTGCTGGGTGCGCCGATGGACTCGGTCGTGAGCCCTCAGACGGCGATCATGCTCGGCCAGCTCGGCGGCCTCGGAGTGCTCGACCTCGAGGGGCTCTGGACACGCTACGAGAACCCCGAGCCGCTGCTGGCGGAGATCGCAGGTCTCGACGAGGCCAAGGCGACGGTCCGCATGCAGGAGCTCTACTCGGAGCCGATCAAGCCCGAGCTCATCACCCGTCGCCTCGCCGAGGTCCGCGAGGCCGGCGTCACCGTGGCCGGCTCCCTCACGCCGCAGCGCACGCAGGAGTTCTACGACACCGTCGCCGCCGCAGGTGTCGACCTGTTCGTGATCCGGGGGACCACGGTCTCTGCCGAGCACGTGTCGAGCGTTGCCGAGCCCCTGAACCTCAAGAAGTTCATCTACGACCTCGATGTGCCGGTCATCGTGGGAGGAGCTGCGACCTACACGGCAGCCCTCCACCTGATGCGCACGGGGGCTGCGGGCGTGCTCGTCGGCTTCGGCGGGGGAGCGGCCTCGACGACGCGGGCCACCCTCGGCATCCACGCCCCGATGGCGACAGCGGTCTCCGACGTCGCCGCTGCGCGCCGAGACTACCTCGACGAGTCCGGTGGGCGCTACGTGCACGTGATCGCCGACGGTGGCGTCGGCACGTCCGGCGACATCGTCAAGGCTCTCGCGATGGGCGCAGACGCCGTCATGCTCGGCGTCGCGCTCGCTCGTGCGACCGATGCGCCGGGACGCGGGTTCCACTGGGGACCTGAAGCGCATCACCCGAAGCTCCCGCGCGGGCACCGCGTCGAGGTGGGTGGCATCGGCACGCTCGAGGAGATCCTGTACGGACCGGCGCCCGTCGCCGACGGCACCGCCAACCTCATCGGCGCGCTGCGCAAGTCGATGGCGACCACCGGGTACTCCGACCTCAAGGAGTTCCAGCGGGTCGAGGTCGTGCTGGCGCCCTACGAGGCCTGAGGGTCCTGCGCGTCACCGTGACCACTCCTGCACTCTTCCCCCCGACTCTCCGCGAGGTCATGCTCAGGGGACGCTGGATCGGCATGCTCCTGCTCTGCCTCCTGGTGGCCGGGGTGTTCGCCTGGCTCGGTCAGTGGCAGCTGGAACGTGCGATCGAGACCGATCCGCCGGCCCCTGGCGCCACCGAGCAGGTGCAGCAGCTCGAGGATGTGCTCCAGCCGGGGGAGTATCTGCCGGAACCGCTCGTGGGCCAGCGGGTCCAGACCGCGGGCACCTGGGTTCCCGGCGACTTCATCGTCGTGGCGAGCCGTTTCAACGACGATGTCGAGGGGTATTGGGTCACCGGCCAGCTGCGGGTGGCCGACCGGACCTCGATCGCCGTCGCGGTCGGCTGGGCACCGGATCCCGAGTCGGCCGAGGCGGCTGTCGAAGAGCTCGAGGCTGCGGCTGACGGCTCCGAGGTCGAGATCACCGGGCGCATCATCTCGGACGAGGGCCCCAGGGTGCCTCCGCACGCCGACCCGCAGCGACTGGACCGCATGTCGCCCGCCGCGCTCCTCAGCCGCTGGCACGACATCGAGGAGCTCGACGTCTACCGTCCGTACCTCGCCTCGACGACCGCGACGGCCGGGCTGGTCGACATCTCGTCCCCCGCGCCCGATGAGCTTTCTCCCGTCAACTGGCTCAACGTGTTCTATGCCGTCGAGTGGGCCATCTTCGCCGGTTTCGCGTTCTACCTCTGGTACCGACTGGCGAAGGATGCCTGGGAGCGCGAGGTCGAGGAGTTCGAAGACCGGGCCGGAGAAGGCGCAGTCGTCTGATCGGACGCGCATCCGCGCGCCCCGCGGTGCGCAATTGCGTGCTCGCGTGCGTCGGTAGTGACCTTCGTCAGGGGTGCTTCCGGCCATCCGGTGAGCGCTCGATGACGAATCGGAAAACTCCGTTGAGGATGTCCGGACCGCTCCGTATGCTCGCACCATGTGAGCACGCTGGGAGTTTCCCCTGTGTGCCGTGACAGCCCTGAGAAGTGTCGAACCCGACCGAGGAGACAGCACCGATGATGTCCGCTCCAGATGACGAGAACCGCGTGGCTCCCGTCTCGCACCGTAGAAGTCGGGGGCGCATCGGCGCTCTCGCCGTGACCTGCGTCGCCGCATTGAGCCTCGGCTCGCTGGCCGCGGTTCCCGCCATAGCCGACACCACGGGCACGGGGGTGGTGATCAACGAGGCCTACCTCTCCGGCGGCAGCGCGGGCGCGGCCTTCAAGAACAAGTTCGTCGAGCTCTACAACCCCACCTCGGCTCCGGTCACGCTCGACGGGATGTCGCTGCAGTACCGGTCCGCCACCGGGTCGGCCGCCTTCAACGGCGTCGCTCCGCTCACCGGTGTGATCCCCGCCGGCGGTTACTACCTGGTGCAGGGCAACAGCAACGGCGCGAACGGTGCGGAGCTTCCGACCCCTGATACCGTCAGCGCTCTGACCCCGAGCGGCACCAACGGCACGCTCGCGCTCGTCGAGGGTACGGCGGCGGTGAGTCTCACTCCCGGCTCGGTCGTGGGCGTCGACGGCGTCGTCGACCTGCTCGGCTACGGCACGTCCAACACGTTCGAGGGTGCGGCGGCGACCGCACCCGCCGGCAACACCGACGTCAAGTCGCTCAACCGCACCGGCGGTGTCGACACCGACGTCAACAGTGCCGACTTCACGCTCTCCACCGCCATCACGCCGCAGAACTCGGGCGGCGTCGACCCCGGCCCCGGCCCCGGCACCGATCCGAAGAAGGCGACGATCGCCGAGGTTCAGGGCACCACCGACGTCTCGCCGCTGAACGGCCAGACGGTGCAGGTCGAGGGTGTCGTCACGGCCGACTACCGCACCGGCGGTTACAAGGGCATCGTGATCCAGACACAGGGGTCCGGCGGCACGACCGATGCGACTCCCGGTGCGTCCGACGGTGTGTTCGTCTTCTTGAACGCGCTGACCCCGACCCTCGCGATCGGCGACCTCGTCTCGGTGACGGGTTCGGTGAGCGAGTACTTCGGTCAGACGCAGATCAACCCGGCGGCAGCCGCCGACGTCTCGGTCGTCACCGCCGGCGTCGGAGTTCCCGCCGTCACCCCGCTGCCCGCCACGGTGCAGGGCACCGACCGTGAGCAGTACGAGAACATGTACGTGGCCCCGGAAGGCACCTATCGCCTGGCTTCGAGCCACCAGCTGTTCAACTTCGGAGCGCTCTGGCTCAACGCCGGCGACGCGCTCGCGGTGAAGAGCACCGAGACCACGCGACCCGGTGATCAGGCCGCCGCGATCGCCGCAGCGAACCGCGCGAACCGCATCCTGCTGGATGACGGCTGGTCGATCCAGGTCACCAACAGCGGTCACCCGGGACAGCAGCCGTACTTCACGAAGGACACGGTGGTCCGCAACGGCGACACCGTCGACTTCGGCGACAACGGCTACGTGCTGCAGTGGGGCTTCAACGACTGGCGCCTGCAGCCGGTCGTCCCGATCGACGACTCCTCGTCCGCCGACCTCAAGGTCGGATTCACGGCGACGAACCCGCGCCCCGCACAGGCTCCGGAGGTCGGCGGCGACGTGCAGGTCGCGTCGTTCAACGTCTACAACTACTTCACGACGCTGAAGAGCGAGAACTCCAGCGCCCGCGGGGCCGCGAACGCGGCCCAGTTCGCAATCCAGAAGTCGAAGATCGTCGCGGCGATCAACGGACTGGACGCGGACATCGTGTCGTTGATGGAGATCGAGAACTCGGTGAAGCTGGGCAAGCCGATCGACACGGCCCTGAAGGATCTGGTCGCCGGACTCAACGCCGACGCCGGGAGTGACGTGTGGGGCTACGTGCCCACGCCCGCCGCCCTGAACGACGCGGCGACGACCGACTTCATCACCAACGCGATCATCTACAAGAAGGACGCCGTCAAGCGGGTCGGCGACAGCGTCACCGTCACCGATGAGTCCGTGTGGGGCAACGCCCGCGAACCGATCGCTCAGGCGTTCGACATCGACGGACGCGTGGTCACGGTGGTGGCGAACCACCTGAAGTCGAAGTCGCCGCCCGAGGGGGCAGGTGCGGAGCCGGCCGACGGTCAGGGCTTCTTCAACGCCGACCGGGTGAAGCAGGCGAACGCGATCCTCGCCTTCACCGCTCAGCTGGAAGAGACGACAGGCAGCGGCGACATGCTGCTGATCGGCGACTTCAACGCCTACGGCAAGGAAGACCCGATCGACGTGTTCACCTCGAACGGGTGGAGCGACCTCGTCGCCGACAAGGCATCTGGTCAGTACACGTATTCGTTCGACGGCGAGCTCGGATCGCTCGACCACGTGATCGCGTCTCCGTCGCTCGCCTCGTCGATCACCGGCGCCGGCGTGTGGGGCATCAACTCGCCCGAGTGGAGCGACCGTGGCTATGCCTTCGGCGCGACCGAGCAGGGCACGCCCTACCGTTCCAGCGACCACGACCCGATCATCGTCGGCGTCTCCTCGGAGATCCCGCCGGTGAGCATCGACGTCGTCACGGTGAACGACTTCCACGGTCGCATCGAGGCCGACGGTGCCGCAGCGGGTGCAGCGGTGCTGGCCGGTGCGGTCAAGCAGTTCCGTGAGGCGAATCCGAACACGATCTTCGCCGGTGCCGGCGACCTGATCGGCGCATCCACGTTCACCTCGTTCATCAACGACGACAACCCCACGATCGACGCGCTCAACGCAGCCGGCCTCGACGTCAGCGCGGCGGGCAACCACGAGTTCGATCAGGGTTGGGCGGACCTCCGCGACCGCGTGCAGGACCGCGCGGACTGGGAGTACATCTCCTCGAACGTGTTCGTCACCGAGACCGGCGAGCCCGCGCTCGCACCGGCATGGGTGAAGGAGCTCGACGGGGTGCGGGTCGGTTTCGTCGGAGCGGTCACCGAAGACCTCGACTCGCTGGTCTCGCCCGAGGGCATCAAGGACCTCGAGGTGCGCAGCATCGTCGACTCCGTGAACGCGGTGGCCGACGACCTGCGCGACGGTGACGAGTCCAACGGCGAGGCGGATGTCGTCATCCTGCTCGTGCACGAGGGTGCATCCAGCACCGCCGTCTCCAGCATCACCCCGGACTCGCCGCTCGGCGAGATCGTCTACGGGGTCGACGGCGACGTAGACGCGATCGTCTCGGCGCACACCCACCTGGCCTACAACCACGTGATCGACGGCCGCCCGGTGGTCTCCGCGGGGCAGTACGGCGAGAACCTGGGCCTGATGAACATCAAGGTCGACCCGAAGACGAAGGACCTGATCTCGATCACCAACGAGATCAAGCCCCTCACCGCCGCGGGCAAGCCGCTGTACCCGGCCGTGCCCGAGGTGCAGGCGATCGTCGACCAGGCGAAGGCCGAGGCCGATGTGCTGGGCGCGATCAAGGTCGGAGACATCACCGCCGACTTCAACCGTGCGCGTCAGACCAACGGTTCGGAGAACCGCGGTGGCGAGTCCACGATCGGCAACTTCGTGGCCGACGTGCAGAAGTGGTCCACGGGCGCCGATGTGGCGATCATGAACCCGGGTGGCATCCGTGCCAACCTGTCGTACGCCTCGGCGGGCGCGAACGATCCGGCGGGCAATGTCACCTACCGCGAGGCGGCGACGGTCCAGCCGTTCGCCAACACGCTGGTGACGCTGACGCTCACGGGTGCGCAGCTGAAGGGTGTTCTCGAGGAGCAGTGGCAGCCGGCGGGTTCGGCTCGTCCGTTCCTCAAGCTCGGCGTCTCGAAGGGTCTTGTCTACACCTACGACCCCGCCGCGGCGCAGGGTTCGAGGGTCACGTCGATCACGCTCGACGGTGCCCCGCTCGATCCGGCGAAGAACTACACGGTGGCGGCGAACTCGTTCCTCGCGGCGGGTGGAGACAACTTCTTCACCTTCAAGGAGGGCACGGGCAAGCGCGACACCGGCAAGATCGACCTGCAGTCGATGGTCGACTGGTTCGACGCGAACAAGACCGCGAGCCCCGACTACGCCCAGCGCGCCGTCGGAGTCTCGGTCAGCGCGGCGGACGCCGACGGCTACAGCGCCGGCGACCAGGTGACCGTGTCGCTCTCCTCGCTGGCGTTCAGCGCCGGTGAGCCGGCTCCGGGCGAGGTGACGCTGTCGCTCGGTGGCACGCAGCTCGCTGCCGGCGCCGTCGACCCGGCTGTCGTCGACACCACGGACGAGGGCGGGCGCGCCAGCCTGACCTTCACGGTTCCGTCCGGCGTCTTCGGCGACCAGGTGCTCACCGTGAATGTCGCCGGAACCGGAACCACCGTGCAGGTGCCGTTCACGATCGCCGGCGAGGAAGAGTTCGCCGGGACGATCGCGCTCGGTTCGTCCAAGGTGACCGCTGGCAAGAACCTCAAGGTCACCGGCGCCGGCTACGTGCCCGGCGAGACCGTGAGCATCGAGCTGCGTCCGAAGAAGGGCAAGCCGGTGCAGGTCGGTACCGTCCAGGTCGGCGCAGACGGCACCTTCAGCACGTCGGTCACCGTGCCGAAGAGCGCTCCGTCCGGCAAGTACACCGTCGCCGCATCGCAGGCGGACGGGGACGCGGCGACCGCGACGGTCACCGTGAACCGGGCAGGCGGGATCATCGGCGCGATCCTCGACTGGCTCTGGGAGCTGCTGACCCGGTGGTTCTGACCGGAGCGGTGGTACTGATCCGGTAGCCGGATGACACAGGCGAAGGCCGTCGGGAGAGATCCCGACGGCCTTCGTCGTCTCCTCTCCCATCGGGTTCTCGGAGAACGACGCCCCTGGCGCTCGGAGAGCGGCGTCTCAGGCGTTCACGGCGACGGGAGCCCAGACGAAGCCGTCGGGGTCGACGGCCGCGCCGAGCACGCCGTTGACCGTGAGTCGGTGCGAGCCGGTGCCTTCTGCCGGAACGCCCGCATCCTTGGCGAGTGACGCGTGCCGGTACAGGCCGAGGCCGATCGAGCCGGATCCGGTGTCGAACTGCACGTAGCTGCGACCGAAGCTCTTGTCGACCGGGATGCCGCGCTCCACGTAGAAGGTCTTCGAGGCGACCACATCGCCTGCGCCGAGCAGGAGGATGATCTCGTCGACCGTGCGGCTCGGGGGAGCGGTGTCCTTCTTCGCCGAGGTCGCGACTTTCCAGATCGCACCGTCCGGTGCCTGGATCGTGCCACCGACGCCCCAGAGCGACTTCGATACGGGCTTGATCACGGTGGCCCCAGCGGCGACGGCCGCATCGACGAGCGCGTGCACGTTCGCGGGCTGCGAGACGACGAGCGACAGCGTGTAGCCGCGGAAGCCGGAGGAGGGGGCATCCGCGGCGCGGAACCGCAGGCGGTCGCCCAGGTCGAACGCCTCCGCGTAGAAGGAGCGGGCGGCGTCCACATCCGGGGCGTCGAGGGTGAGGGAATCGATGGTCGTGTTCATGTCGACGACGCTACGACCGTGACCTTCCGGCCGCTTCTCGATTCCTGACCGATGCATCGCCCTCTCCCGGACGCCGCTGCCGGATTCGTCACGATTTCCCGGCGGCTAGACTGGACGCATGCCCGAACCGAAAGTCGCCAGCTTTCCGGCGATCCGCGGTGCACTGAAGTTCTACCAGATCGCGTCGATCATCACAGGTGTCATGCTGCTCCTGCTGTTGACCGAGATGGTGCTGAAGTACACGCCGATCCACCTCGAGCTCTTCATGGGCGGCTCCGGAGGTCCGCTCTGGTTCGCCGGCGTGCTCGCCGGTCCCGACTGCCAGTGGTGGTCGCTGTTCGCCCCCATGACGAACTCCTGCGAGATGACGTCTCTGGGTGACGGCTTCAACCTGTCGCTGTTCATCCTCGTGGCGCACGGCTGGTTCTATGTCGTGTACCTCTTCGCGTGCTTCCGCATGTGGAGCCTGATGCGCTGGCGCTTCCCGCGCTTCATCCTCCTCGCGCTCGGCGGCGTCGTGCCGCTGCTGTCGTTCTTCATGGAGGCGGTCGTCGCCCGTGAAGTCAAGACCTATCTCGCCACCAGGGAGGCCGCCGAGGCCTCCGCCCCCGCCCCGGAAGGTGTCCGTTGACCGAACAGTCCGAGACCCAGCAGCGTCCTGCGCTCGTCGTCGACTTCGGCGCGCAGTACGCGCAGCTGATCGCCCGTCGCGTCCGTGAGGCGGGTGTGTACAGCGAGATCGTGCCGCACACCGCCACGGCAGAGGAGATCGCCGCGAAGAACCCGGTCGCGATCATCCTCTCCGGCGGACCGTCGTCGGTGTACGAGGAGGGTGCCCCCAAGCTCGACCCCGCGGTCTTCGATCTCGGTGTCCCGACTCTCGGCATCTGCTACGGCTTCCAGTACATGGCTCAGACACTGGGCGGCGAGGTCGCGAACACCGGTCTGCGCGAGTACGGCGCGACGGACGCCGTCATCACGGGCGACGGCGGCACGCTGCTCGGCGGCCAGCCGGTGCAGCAGAACGTCTGGATGAGCCACGGCGACCAGGTGGCCAAGGCCCCCGACGGCTTCGAGGTGCTCGCGACGACGGAAGCGACCAAGGTCGCCGCATTCGCGAACCCCGAGCGCGGTTTCTACGGTGTGCAGTGGCACCCCGAGGTCAAGCACTCCGACCATGGCCAGCGTGTGCTGGAGAACTTCCTCCATAAGGGTGCCGGACTCGCCTCGGACTGGAACAGCGGCAACGTGATCGCCGAGCAGATCGAGCGCATCCGGGAGCAGGTGGGTGACGCCCGCGTCATCTCCGCGCTCTCCGGTGGCGTCGATTCCGCGGTCTCGACCGCTCTCGTGCACAAGGCCATCGGCGACCAGCTCACGGCCGTCTTCGTCGACCACGGGCTTCTCCGCAAGGGCGAGCGCGAGCAGGTCGAGAAGGACTACGTCGAATCCACCGGTGTGCGCCTCATCACGGTCGATGCCGCCGACACGTTCCTCGGTCACCTCCAGGGTGTGACCGACCCCGAGGAGAAGCGCAAGATCATCGGCCGCGAGTTCATCCGCGCGTTCGAGAAGGTGCAGCTCGACCTGGTGGCCGAAGCCAAGGCCTCGGGTGGTGCTCCGGTGAAGTTCCTCGTGCAGGGCACGCTCTACCCCGACGTCGTCGAGTCGGGCGGCGGCGCTGGCACCGCGAACATCAAGTCGCACCACAACGTGGGCGGTCTCCCGGACGACCTCGACTTCGAGCTCATCGAGCCGCTGCGCGCCCTGTTCAAGGACGAGGTGCGTGCGATCGGTCGCGAGCTGGGCATCCCCGAGGCGATCGTCGGACGCCAGCCGTTTCCGGGGCCCGGCCTCGGCATCAGGATCATCGGTGAGGTCACCGCTGACCGTCTCGAGATTCTGCGTGAGGCCGACGCCATCGCCCGCGAGGAGCTGACCAAGGCCGGCCTCGACCAGGAGATCTGGCAGTGCCCGGTCGTGCTCCTCGCCGACGTGCGCTCGGTGGGCGTGCAGGGTGACGGTCGCACCTACGGTCACCCGATCGTGCTGCGCCCGGTGTCGAGTGAAGACGCCATGACGGCCGACTGGACGCGCCTGCCGTACGACGTGCTGTCGAAGATCTCCAACCGCATCACGAACGGCGTCCGCGACGTCAACCGCGTCGTGCTCGACGTCACGTCGAAGCCGCCGGGGACGATCGAGTGGGAGTAGGGAGCACGATGCTCCCCGACGCGGCGCCGGCACTTCCCGACGCCGAGTATCTGGTGCTGTCCAGTCGGCTCATCCCCGGCATGGACGGCGGATACACGATCGCGACGCTCACACGCGCCCGACAGCTCGCCGCCGCAGGTGTGGCCGACGGCGCGGGCCCGCAGCTGCTCACGTTCGACCCGGGGACCGTGGCCGACCACGCCGAGCACCGACGGACGTTCGCGGAGCAGGGTGCGCTCGTCGATCCTTCGCGCATGCGGAACCTGTTCGACGAGGCCACGGCTTCCGACGGGGGAGCGGCCGATTGGCTGCGGACAGCCGCAGATCCCGCCGTGAGCGCCGATCCCGATGTGGAGTACCGGGTGCTCACGGATGCCGAGGGGCGACCGTTCGCGGCGCTGCCGGTGATCCCGGGCAACCCGGACTGGCATCTGAGCGAGGAGCCCGTGCTCGTCTACGACGCCGCGGGCCAGGTGACGGGAGCGCTGCACGGCTTCCGCGGCCTCTATCGAGCCTGGCTCGACCACGTGACCGCGGCCTTCGGCGACCGACGGATCATCGTGATCTGCGAGTCCAGGCAGCTCGGCGAGCTCATCGCGGACTGGTCCGACCCGCGCGTGCGCATCCTGCACACGATCCACACCATGCACGTGGAGGCGCCGTACACGCCTGATGCCCCGATGAACACGCTCTGGACGCGGTGGTTCCGGCTGGCCGACCGGTTCGACGCCGTGATCTGGCCGACCGCCACGCAGCGCGATGACGTCGTGTCGCGCTTCGGTGCATCGGCTCGACACGTCCTGGTGCCGAACCCCATCGCTCCGGTCGACCGTAGCGACGACCTGCGCGAGGAGGGCCTCGTGGTGGTGCTGGGGCGCCTCGCCCCCGGAAAACGCGTCGATCAGGCGATCCGCGCCTTCCTCGCGGCCGACGTGCCTGGCACCCGCATGGAGATCTGGGGCGGCGGCCCGGAGGAGGAGCGGCTGCGCGCGTTGATCGCGGAGCTCGATGCGGGAGATCGTGTGCGCCTCGCCGGCTACACGGATTCACCGGGAACCGTTCTCGATCGAGCCGCGATGATCGTCACCGCGACCGCCTTCGAGGGACAGCCGCTGTCGATCGTCGAGGCGCTCCTGCACGGTGCCCCGGTGGTGTCCTACGACGCCCGGTACGGTATCCGGGATGTCCTGGAACAGGGCGGTGGCGTTCTGGTGCCGAGCGGTGACGTCGAGGCGCTGGGACAGGCGATCCGCGCACTGCTCACAGACCCCGATCGACTTGCGGCTCTGAGCGCCGAAGCCCCGTCGGTCGCGGCCGCGTGGAGCCCGCAGCGCTCGCTCGACGCCCTCACGGCAGTGATCGCCGAAGCCGCCGCGCGCCCGTCCCGTCGCGCCTGACTTCCCGACACCAGAGCTTCTCCGTCGCTCGGACAGAATTTCTCGGAGAGAATTCCGGAACGATGTCGATCCGCGGCGTTCCCGTTCGACGTCCTAGATGAGAGGGTCGAGAGACGGCCCATCGAACAAGGAGAACACCATGAAGTTCATGCTCATCATGCGCGCGACCGACGAGGCTGTGGAGGCGTACAAGGAGATGCCCTTCGAGCAGGTCATCGAGGCCATGGGCAAGTACAACGAATCCATGATCAAGGCCGGTGTGCTCGTGGCCGGTGAGGGACTGACCGACGCAGCCGAGGGCTTCGTCGTCGACTTCAGCGCCGAGAAGCCGCTGATCACCGACGGCCCCTACGGCGAGACCAAGGAGCTCTTCAACGGCTTCTGGATCATCGAGGTCCCCACGCGCGAAGAGGCGGCGGAGTGGGCGAGCCGTGCTCCTCTCGGACGAGGGTCGTACCTCGAGGTGCGTCGCGTGACCGGCGTCGAGGACTTCCCCGCAGACAACGAGTGGATCCAGAAGGAAGCGGGCTGGCGCGAGGACGCAGAGCAGCGCGCGCAGCAGTGACGGACGAGCAGCGATGACGCCTCCCGTGCACAGCGAGACGGCGCGCTCGGCACCCGATCCCGGGTCGGCGGAGCGCGCCGTCGCCGCGGTGTGGCGCATCGAGTCGGCGCGTATCGTCGGCGCGCTCACCCGGATGGTGGGTGACTTCGGGCTCGCGGAGGACCTCGCCCAGGAAGCGTTGATCGATGCGTTGCAGCAGTGGCCGGTCGAGGGGGTTCCGCGTAACGCCGGGGCATGGTTGACGGCGGTCGCGAAGCGCAAGGCCATCGACCGGTGGCGTCGCCAGGAACGACTCGACGACAGGGTGGCCCTGCTCGCGCATGACCTGGAGCGGGAACAGGCGGAGGGCGGCGACCTGCTGTGGGATCCGGATGCCGTGGATGACGACGTGCTGCGACTGATCTTCATCTCCTGCCACCCGGTGCTCGCCAAGGAGGCTCAGGTCGCTCTGACGCTGCGTGTCGTCGGCGGGCTGTCGAGTGAGGAGATCGCCCGTGCGTTCCTGGTGCCGACGGCGACCGTGCAGCAGCGCATCGTCCGCGCGAAGAAGACGCTCGCCGCCGCGAACGCTCCGTTCGAAGTGCCGCCCCGTGAGGAGCGGGCTCAGCGCATCGGTGCGATCCTCGGGGTGCTGTATCTGATCTTCAACGAGGCGCACGCCGCGAGCAGTGGGCCTGAATGGATGCGTCCTGAGCTGAGCGACGAGGCCATCCGCCTCGGCCGGGTGCTCGCCGCTCTCATGCCGCAGGAACCCGAGGCGCACGGTCTGCTGTCCCTGATGGAGCTCACGGCGGCCCGGTTCGCCGCGCGGGTGGACAGACATGGAGATCCCGTGCTGCTGGCCGATCAGGATCGCAGGCGCTGGGACCGGGGTCGTATCGCGCGGGGCCGGGCCTCTCTCGCCACCGCCGATGCGCTCGGCCGCGGCCGGGGGACGTACTGCCTGCAGGCGGCGATCGCGGAGTGTCATGGTGTGGCGGCGTCGGTCGACGAGACGGACTGGGATCGGATCGTCGTGCTGTACGAGGCGCTGGGCCGCATCTCCCCGTCACCGGTGGTGGAGCTCAATCGAGCGGCGGCCGTCGCGATGGCAACCGGCCCTGCGTCCGCGCTGCGCATCATCGACGAGCTGGCGAGTTCCGGGGCGCTGCGCGGCTACCATCTGCTGCCGGCCACTCGGGGAGAGCTGCTGCGTCGACTCGGTCGCGAGGAGGAGGCCCGCAGCGAGTTCGCCACCGCGGCGGCGCTCGCCGGCAACGATCGGGAGCGCGCACTGCTGGAGCGCAAGGCGCAGGGCGCACAGAAATGACCCGCCCCCTTCGGTAGCGTGATGCTGCCGAAGGGGGCGGGCGTCTGGATCCGGGGGATCGTCAGTCGTTGACCTTCTGGCCACGGCCGGCGATCAGGCCGTAGATCAGCAGGACGATGATCGAGCCGCCGATGGCGAGGAGCCACGTACCCAGGTCCCAGAACTCGGTCAGCGGACGGTTGAGGATCAGGCTGCCGAGCCAGCCGCCGAGCAGCGCACCCACGACGCCGAGAAGCAGCGTGATGAACCAGCCGCCGCCCTGCTTGCCGGGAAGGATCAGCTTGGCGATGGCACCGGCGATGAGGCCGAGAAGAAGAAAGCCGAGAAAACTCATGGTCAGCTCCTGTGATCGGGAGCCCCGGGGTGCCGGGGCTTCTTGTCCACAAGCCTGCCGAAATCCGGATCCGAGTGCCAACCCCTTGCGCGTGCACCCCCGGATATGCCAAGAGGCCCGACTCCCTCGTGGGAGACGGGCCTCTGCGACTGTGGCGACGCGGTCGCGTCAGTTGTTGCCGCGGGCGATCGCGATGATGCGCAGGATCTCGACGTAGAGCCACACGACAGTGACCATGATGCCGAAGGCGCCGAGCCAGCCGTACTTGCGGGGAGCGCCATTGCGGACGCCCTGCTGGATCTGATCGAAGTCGAGCACCAGCGAGTACGCGGCCATGATCACGACGAGGACGCCGATGATGAGGCCGAGCGGGATGCCGAAGATCTCCTGGCTGAACAGACCGAACGCGTTGGTGTTCACGCCCGTCCACATGAGGACGAGGTTCAGGAGCGAGAAGACCAGGTAGCCGATCATCGCGATCATGAAGATCTTGGTGGCCTTCTTCGAGGCGCGGATCTTGCCGCTCGCGAAGAGCGCGAGGGTCACACCGACGACCGAGATCGTCGCGAGCGTCGCCTGGAACACGATGCCGGGCCACTGCACCTCGAAGAACGCCGAGATGCCGCCGATGAAGAGACCCTCGAAGGCCGCGTAGGCGAAGATGAGCGCGGGGCGCACCTTCTTGCGCGACGTGAAGGTGATGACCATGGCGAGCACGAAGCCGCCGAGGGCTCCGATGGCCCACGGCAGCACGTTGACGGCAGCGGGGTTGTACGGGTTGTAGCGGGGGACGTCGAGTCCGCCGAGCGTCAGCACCCAGCCGATCGCGGCGGTGACGAGCAGGATGCCGAACAGGCCGGCGGTCTTCCAGACGGTGTCCTCGACCGACATGCGGTCGGTCTCGATGGCGCCGGCGGGCGGTGCCGCGTACATGCCCTCGAGCTGTGCGTTGGCCGCAGCGTCCATCGCCCCGTGCTGGAGCGAGGCGCTCTGCGCGCCCTGGGCAGCCTGAGGTCCGCCCGGGTACGTCGCGACGTTGCGCGGGTCCTGCTGCTGGAAAGCAGGGTTGTTGAAAGCGAAGTTGCTCATTGGTGGGCCTCACTCCAAAGGGGGGTAGTAGGTCTCTTTCCTCCACGATACTCGGCAGGGGGCGCCGCCGGGGTGTTCTACGCTGAGAGCGTGCCCAGGAATTCCCCCCTCGTCATCGGGCACCGCGGTGCGCCCGGCTATCGTCCGGAGCACAGCCGCTCCTCCTACGAGCTCGCCCTCGCCATGGGGGTGGATGCGGTCGAGCCCGACGTCGTGGCGACGAAGGACGGTGTGCTCATCGTGCGTCACGAGAACGAGATCTCGGGCACGACCGACGTGGCGGACCATCCGGAGTTCGCCGACCGCAAGACGACCAAACGCGTCGACGGAAACGCGCTGACCGGCTGGTTCACCGAGGACTTCACCTGGGCGGAGCTGTCCACCCTGCGTATCCGGGAGCGTCTGCCGGAGGTGCGGGCCTCGAGCGCGAGTTTCGACGGCGCTCAGCAGATCCTGCGACTGCGCGACGTGCTCGACATCGTGCGTGAGGGTTCGGCGGAGCACGGACGCGAGATCGGCGTGGTGCTCGAGGTCAAGCACGCCACGTACTTCGCGAGCATCGGCCTCGAGCTCGCCCCGCTCATCGACCTCGAGCTGCACGACGCCGGATGGGCCGAGGGCGAGCTGCCCCTGGTGATCGAGTGCTTCGAATCGACCGTGCTCGGGCAGCTGCGAGAGCGCGGGATCTCGGCCTCGTACATCTATCTGATCGAGGCGTCGGGGCGTCCCTACGACCTGCTGGTGGCGGAGGGCAAGCGTGCGCTGACCTATAAGGAGACGGTCGCGCCGAAGGGGCTCGACGCTCTGGTCGGTCGGGTCGACGGCATCAGCGTGAGCAAGAAGATGCTGCTCGACCGTGGCAATACGATCGTCGCCGATGCGCACGCGCGCGGACTGCAGGTCTTCACGTGGACGTGCCGACCGGAGAACGCCTTCCTCGCCGCGGAGTTCCGAGGTCCCGGCGGCCGCGGGGAGTTCGGCGACTATGAGGCGGAGTGGGGCGTCCTCGCCCGTCAGGGCATCGACGGGGTGTTCGTGGACCATCCGGACCTCGGCGTCGCCTTCTTCCGCGGCTGAATCGTCTCCGACCGCGTCAGAGCGGGCCGAGCACGCTCTTCACGTCGTCGTCGAGCGTCAGCGTGCGCAGAGGTTCGAGGATCTCCCGTTCCTCGAACCGGAAGTGCGATTCCATGATCGCCGCGATCCCGTCGAGGTGCCCGCCGATCGTCGCCGCGTCATCCCCGCGCTCGGCCGCACTGCGCAGCGAGGCGAGCAGGTGGGCGAGCATCGAGTGATCCTGCATGAGCTTGTCGATGACTCCGCCGAGCTCGGGATGCTCGGCGCGCAGGGAAGGGAAGAGCTGCCGGTCCTCGGCGCCGTGGTGACCGTCGAGGGCGGCGCAGAAGCCGATGCAGTAGAGAACGAGCTCCGACGTCGCATCCGGCACGTCCGCACCCCGGCCGAGCGCGTCGCGCGTGGCAGCGAGGGCAGCGCGCAGACGGGAATGCGCCGACCGGAGTTCCTGATCCCAGGCGATCAGGCGGGCGGCATCCATCGGGCCAGTGTAGATCGGTTCAGTGCAGGAGACGTCCCGTTCAGAGTGTGCGGTCGAAGGCCCCGCGCCGCGTGGAGACGATCTCCTTGCCCAGCGGCATGAGGGAGACGGGGACCATCTTGAAGTCGGCGATGCCCATCGGGATGCCGATGATCGTGATGCACAGCAGGATGCCCGAGACGATGTGGCCGATCGCGAGCCACCAGCCGGCGAGGATCACCCAGAGCACGTTGCCGAGGAACGATCCGACCCCGGCGGTCGGCTTGCTGATGACCTCTCGTCCGAAGGGCCAGATCGCGTAGGCGGCGATGCGGAACGAGGCGATCGCCCACGGGATCGTGATGATCGGGATGCACAGCAGGATGCCGGCCAGGACGTACCCGAGGAACAGGGCCCATCCGGCCAGGATGACCCAGATGATGTTGAGGATCGTGCGCATGAGCCGATTGTGTCACCACCGCCCCGCCGGGACTGAGCATCCGCCCGGAGGTCCCGGCCGAGACCGTGTGCGGATGCAAGACTGACCGCATGACCGGAATCGTTGTGCAAGACGTCAGCAGAGCATTCGGGACGGTGCAGGCGGTGAAGGGGGCCACTCTTCGTGCGGAGCCGGGGCGCGTGACCGGCCTCGTTGGTCCGAACGGTGCGGGCAAGACGACGCTGCTCCTGATGCTCGCCTCCCTGCTCGCTCCCGACGCGGGGACGATCAGCATCGGCGGTGTCGACCCGTCGGTCGACCCGCTCGCCGCGCGACGTCTGCTCGGCTGGATGCCGGACGCGCTCGGCGCCTGGCCGTCGCTCACAGCTCGCGAGACCATCGTCACGACCTCCCGTCTGTACGGGATCGAGAAGCCCGATGCCGAGGTCCGCGCCCAGCAGCTGCTCGCCCTCGTCGGTCTGGCCGACCTCGCTGACTCCCCGGCCAAGGTGCTCTCCCGTGGCCAGAAGCAGAAGCTCGGACTCGCGCGTGCCCTCGTGCACGATCCGCAGGTCCTTCTCCTCGATGAGCCGGCCTCCGGCCTCGACCCCGAAGCGCGGGTGCAGTTGCGCGTGCTGCTGCGCGGCCTCGCCGCCGAGGGGCGCACCGTGCTGATCTCCAGCCACATCCTCTCCGAGCTGGACGAGGTCGTCGACGACGCGGTGTTCCTCGTCGCCGGCTCCGTCGTCGACGCTGCGCCGGCACAGCGCGTGATGCGGGCCTGGCGGGTGCGTCTCGCCGGCGCGACGGAGGAGCGGACGAAGGCCGACGCATGGCAGGTGGCATCGACCCTCGGCATTGCGCCCGAATCGCTCGGACAGGATCGCGGTGCCGTGCTCGTCCGCCTGGAAGGGGAGGGGGCTGCGGCGCAGGCACTGCGGCACCTCGTCGAGGCGGGACTCCCGGTCGTCGAGTTCGCGCCGGCGCAGAGCCAGCTCGAGCACACCTTCCTGAACCTGCAACAGGCGTCACCGCCCCCAGCACCCACCGGAACGGAGGCGGGCGCATGAGCCTCGCGAACATCGGCATCATCGCCCGACTGGAACTGACCCAGCGGCTGCGCAGCGTCGGGTGGTACGTGCTGCTCGGCGTCTTCGCTCTGGTACTGCTCGGCGTCACGGCTCTGTCTTTCGCCGTGTACTCGTGGGGCGACGCGATCGGCGCCGGCGTGTACTCGATCGTGGTCAACGTCGTCCTGCTGCTGGTCGTGCTCGTCTCGCCGACGCTCAGCGGCAACGCGATCAACGGCGATCGGGATGCCGCCACCCTCGCCGCGGTGCAGGTGACCGCCGCATCGACCGGTGACATCATGCTGGGCAAGCTCGTCGCTGCGGTCGCCACCGGCGGTGCCTTCCTGGTCGTGGCGGTTCCGTTCCTCGGGCTCTCCCTGCTCGGCGGAGGCACCAACCCCGTCGTGCTGCTCGTCTCCCTGCTCGTGCTCGCGGCCGAGATCATCATCGTCGCCGCGATCGGCGTGGGCCTGAGCGGTCTCATCGCGCGCCCGCTGTTCTCGGTGGCGACGACGTATCTCGTGGTCGCCGCCCTCGTGTTCGGAACGCTGATCGCGTTCGGACTCGGCGGCATGGCGGTGCGCGGCGAGGCCACCGTCTACTCCCGCCCGTACGACGCGAACGGCAACCCCGAATGCGATCGCTGGGAGGTGAACAGCATGCAGGAGGTGCCGCGATTCGATCTGGTCTGGTGGACCCTGTCGGCGAACCCCTTCGTCGTGCTCGCCGATGCCACCCCGACCGAGTATGCGACCGGTGGCTACCCCGTCGACCTGTTCGGTCAGATCAAGTACGGCCTGCGCAGCGCCCAGCAGTCGCCGCTCGAACAGCGCTGGGACGCCTGTGACCCCGATGGCGGATACCGCACACCGCAAGAGGTCATCGAATCGACGGTGCCGAGCTGGTTCGTCGGACTCGGAGTGCAGGTCGTCATCGCCGGCTCGCTGTTCGCGGGGGCATGGGCGCGCACCCGCACCCCCGCCCGGCGTCTGCCCCCTGGCACGCGAATCGCCTGACGGGAATCGCCACCTCCTGTTCACCTGGTGTGCACTCGAGGGATCCTCGGCGGCCATCCGGGGTCGCTGGTCTGGGCTGGTACCCGACTGAGTCCCGTCCGGACCGTCCTCGCGTCCCGCGGAGGCTGCCGGCCCAGCCACCCAGGAGTCCTCCATGCCCCGCATGCATCGTGCAGCGGCGGTCACGGCGGTGTGCGCGTTGAGCGCCGCCGCCCTGCTCGCCACTCCCGCCGTCGCGATCGGCGCCGATCCCGGCATCCGTCCGACCGAAGCGATCTCGGCTGCTCCGAGCCTCGTGCTGAACGAGATCGTCTACGACGACGCGGCTAGCGGCCTCGCCGATCAGGTCGAGCTCTACAACGCCGGCGCCGAGACGATCGACCTCACCGGCTGGACCATCGCCGACGAGAAGCGCGACAGCTTCGGCAAGGCGCCGGATGGCACGTCTCTCGCACCGGGGGAGTTCCTGGTGCTCGTGAAAGACGTCGACTTCGCCTTCGGACTCGGCAAGGGCGACGAGGTCGTGCTGTTCGATCCGAGCGGCGCCGAAGCGGACTCCTATGCGTACGAGAACACCGCGCCGTTGTCGGTGTGGGCACGCTGTCCCGACGGGACGGGGCCGTGGGCACCTGCGACGACGGTCACGCCGGGCGCGCCGAACGACTGCGCGGTCGCTCCCGTCGCCGGCTCCATCGTCGTCAACGAGGTCGACTCGCAGCCGGCCGACTGGGTGGAGTTCTTCAACCCCGGCACCGCAGCACTCGATATCTCGGGCTACGAGATCCGCGACAACTCCGACGATCACCGCTGGCAGTTCCTTCCGGGAACGCAGATCGGAGCGGGACAGTTCCTCGTCGTCGAGGAGGGGACGATCGGCCTCTCCGGAGGCGTCGAGGTGGCCTTCCGCGAGCCGATCGGCATCGGCAGCGCCGACCGCATCCGGCTCTATGACGCCTCGGGCGCGATGATCGACGACACGCTGCCCTGGCAGGGCCACGCGGCGATCGACGGCGACTTCGCCGCGGCGACCCTGGCTCGCTGCCCCGACGGCGTCGGGGCGTTCGTGCTCGCCCACCCGACTCCCGGTGCGACGAACTCGTGCGTCATGCCCGACGTCGTGATCAACGAGATCGAGTCGAACGGCGACACCACCGACTGGGTCGAGATCGTCAACACCGGGGCCACAGCGGTCGACCTCTCCGGCTGGACCGTGATGGACAGCGACCCGACGGGGCACGCCGCCGAGACCACGCCGCTCCCGTCCGGGACGATCCTGCAGCCGGGCGGCTACTTCGTCTTCGACCAGCCGGAGAACTTCGTCTTCGGCCTCGGTAACGGCGACACCGTGACGATCCGCGACGCGAACGGCAACACGGTCGATGAACACGTCTACACCGCGCACGCGGCCGGCGTCCTCGCCCGCTGTGCCGATGGCGTCGGGGACTTCGTCGACATCGCGGTCTCGACCAAGGGGCTGCGCAACGCGTGCGGCAACCCGGTGCGCATCAACGAGGTCGAGTCCGACGGCGGCTCGCCCGACGATTGGGTGGAGCTCGTGAACCCGACGGACGCCGCGCTCGATGTGTCGGGCCTCGTGGTGAAGGACGACGATGACGCGCACGCCTACGCGATCGCGGACGGCACCACGATCGGAGCGGGGGAGTACCTCGTGATCGAGCGGGCTCAGCTCGGCTTCGGACTCGGCGCGGGCGATGCGGTGCGGGTGTTCGACGGAGATCTGCTCGTGGACTCGACCTCGTGGGGCGATGGCCACGCCGCGACCACCTGGGGCCGCTGCCCCGACACCACCGGCGCCTTCGCCGTCACCGCTGCTTCCACGAAGGGTGTCGCGAACGTCTGTGCCGGCGAGGTCGCCGTGGGAACGTGGCCAGGCTCCGCCGAGGTGCGCGTGGTGGACAGCATCCCGACGTTCCTCGAGGACAGCTCTGGTCTCGACGTGCAGGAGACGGCCGACGGGGCGTTCCTCTGGGCGGTCGACAACGGCGAGGGGCGCATCTGGAAGCTCGAAGCACACGCCGACGGCTCGATCACGAAGGTCGACGGCTGGGACGCGGGCAAGCGGGTGCGCTTCCAGAAGGATGCAGCGAACCCGGGAGCCGCAGGTCCAGACACCGAAGGCATCTCGGTCGACGGAGACGGCTTCGTCTACGTCGCATCCGAGCGAGACAACAGCGCCAAGGGCGTGAACCAGAACGTGGTGCTGAAGGTCGACCCCGACGCCTCGCCCGGCGATCTCGTCGCCCAGCAGGAGTGGGACCTGACCTCGCTGCTGCCTGCGGTCGGGGCGAACCTCGGCATGGAGGCTGTGCAGTGGGTTCCGGACTCCGCGCTCGCCGGAAAGCTCTTCGATGACCGGAAGAGCGCCGCATACGACCCGAAGGACTACGCGGGACACGGGGGCGGGCTGTTCCTCGTCGCGGTCGAGGACAACGGTCATGTGTACGCCTTCGCGCTCGGCTCCGACGGCTCGGCGACGCTGGTCTCGGAGATCGCTCCCGGCCTCGCCGGAGTGATGGCGCTCGACTACGACAGCGTGCGCGACAGCCTCTGGGCGGTGTGCGACGACGGGTGTCAGGGGCGCTCGGCCGAGATCACGCTGAACGGCACCGCACACCCGGGCATCGCGCACTATGCCCGCCCGGCTGGAATGCCCGACATCAACAACGAGGGCTTCGCCACGGCGCCGGCCTCGCTTTCGGTCGACGGGCAGCGGCCGGTCTGGTGGTTCGCCGACGGTTTCGCCTCGGAGGCGCTGCGCACCGGGACGCTCCCCGGTGGTGGCGGCACTCCCGGAGGAGAGATCCCGCCGCTTCCCGGCACGGAGCTCGTCGACGGCAACCGCGGTGGTCTGACCGTCGATCCCGCGGTCGCGACGCGAGGCCAGACGGTCACGATCACCGTCGACGCGAAGGGCGCTGGCACGGACGTCGCGATATGGATGTACTCCGATCCGACGCGTATCGCGACGGGCGCGCTCGCGGAGGGCGGCACCATCGCGGTGAGGATCCCGGCGGATGCACCGCTCGGGGCACATCGGATCGCGGTGTTCGATGCGAGCGGCGCTCTCCTCGGCTGGGCCGACATCCGGATCTCTGCGGAAGCGGGAGCGGGAGCAGGGGCCGGTGCAGGAGCCGGCGCAGGTGGGCTCGCGGCCACCGGATCCGAGCTTCCCCTCGCGGCTGCAGTCCTGGCGCTGCTGCTGCTCACCGCCGGCGCGGCGACGATGGGACGTCGGCGGCGCGGGGCCTGAGTCGTGAGCGGGGGTGCGATCTGCTCGTGCCCCCGCGCACCCGCGCACCCGCGCACCCGCGCCATCTTCCTCCAGGGGGTGCGCGCACGACGCCCGACCGACTAGACAGGGTGTGAGCGCGGGGAACCGCATGAGAGGACGTCGATGAGCATCGCATTCCTGCTGACCACGCTGGTGATCGTCGCGACGCCCGGCACCGGCGCCGTCTACTCCATCGCCGAGGGCATCTCCCGTGGGCGCAGAGCGGGCATCATCGCCGCATTCGGCTGCACGCTCGGCGTCATCCCGCACATGATCGCGGCGATCACGGGGCTGGCCGCGATCCTGAACGCCTCCGCCGTGGCATTCGAGACGATCAAGTGGATCGGCATCGCCTATCTGCTCTTCCTCGCCTGGCAGACGCTGCGCGACAAGTCGCTGATCCAGGCCGAAGAGGATCCTGCTCCGCGCTCGTCGTGGCGCGTGATCGGCACGGCGGTGCTCATCAACGTGCTCAACCCGAAGCTCACGATCTTCTTCTTCGCCTTCCTCCCTCAGTTCGTGCCGTCGCAGGCGCCGGACGCCGCCTGGCAGATGGCAGGACTCAGCCTCGTGTTCATGGCCCTCACCTTCGTGGTCTTCGCGCTGTACGGCATCTTCGCCGCCACGATGCGCACCCAGGTGCTGGGGCGGCCGAGGGTCGTGACCTGGTTGCGCCGCTCCTTCGCCGCGACCTACGTGCTCCTGGCCGGACGCCTTGCGCTGGAGACCCGGTAGCGTCACCTGCACGCGCAGTCGCTGCACGCCTCCGGGGAGGCGAGGTTCCGTGCCGTGGTGTCGGTGCCGACGCCTAGACTCGTAGGGCCATGACCGAAGCTCCTCTCATCGTCCCCTCCACAGCCGGTCCTCGCTCGTCGGGAACCCCGGGGCAGGACGATCTCCTCGCCGGCCTCAACCCTCAGCAGCTCGAGGCCGTCACCTATCGCGGCCCGGCGCTGCTGATCGTCGCGGGCGCCGGATCGGGCAAGACCAGCGTGCTCACCCGCCGCATCGCCTCGCTGCTGCGCAGTCGGGAGGCGTGGCCGAGCCAGATCCTCGCGATCACCTTCACGAACAAGGCCGCCGGCGAGATGCGCGAGCGTGTCGAAGGGCTCATCGGCGACGCCGCGCGCGGCATGTGGATCTCGACCTTCCACTCCGCATGCGTGCGCATCCTGCGTCGCGAGGCCCAGCAGTTCGGATTCACCAAGAACTTCACCATCTACGACTCCGGCGACTCGCGCGCGCTCATCAAGCGACTCGTGAAGGAGCACGAGGCCGATGCGTACGGGCTCACCCCCGCCGCGGTGCAGGGTCGCATCTCCAAGCTGAAGAACGAGCTGTCCGATGCCGAGGGCTATGCGCGTCAGGCCAACATGTCGGATCCCGCCGAGCGCGTATTCGTCGAGGTGTTCGCCGACTACCAGCGGCAGCTGCAGAAGGCCAACGCCTTCGACTTCGATGATCTGATCGGCCAGACCGTCTACCTGTTCCGCGCCTTCCCCCAGGTGGCGGACACCTATCGCCGCCGGTTCCGGCACATCCTGGTCGACGAGTACCAGGACACCAACCACGCCCAGTACGCGCTCATCCACGAGCTCACCCGGCCGGTGTCGGGCGCGGGTGCGGCATCGGAGCCATATGCCTCGAACGGCATGATGATCTTCGAGCCCGACCCCGAGCCGGCACCGGGCGCCGGTGAGGCCGGGGCGTCGCTCACGGTCGTCGGTGACTCGGACCAGTCGATCTACGCCTTCCGTGGTGCCGACATCCGCAACATCAGCGAGTTCGAACGCGACTTCCCCGGAGCGAAGGTGGTGCTGCTCGAGCAGAACTACCGTTCCACCCAGAACATCCTGTCCGCCGCGAACGCCGTGATCGGCAACAACTTCGACCGCAAGGACAAGAAGCTCTGGAGCGACAAGGGCGACGGTGACGCCATCATCGGCTTCACTGGGTATTCCCAGCACGACGAGGCGCAGTTCGTCGCCGACGAGGTCGAGGCACTCCACCGCAAGGGGATGCCGTACTCGGAGATGGCCGTCTTCTATCGCACGAACTCGCAGTCCCGCGCGCTGGAGGAGATCTTCATCCGCTCCGCTGTGCCGTACAAGATCATGGGCGGCACGAAGTTCTACGAGCGCGCCGAGATCAAGGACGCGCTCGCCTATCTCGTCGCTGTCGCCAACCCCGCTGACGAGATGTCCGTCCGCCGCATCCTCAACAAGCCGCGGCGCGGCATCGGCGATGTCACGGAGACGGCGATCGCCCGCTTCGCAGAGGAACACGGGATCTCGTTCCGAGACGCCCTGTCGCTTCCTGGCCAGCTCGGCGTCGGCCCGAAGATCCAGGCCGCGATCGCGCAGCTCGACGCGGCGCTCGCCGAAGCGACGGCGATCATGCTGCCGGCGACGGGCGAAGTGCCGCCGCCCACCTCGGTGGCCGATGGGCTCAGCCTGCTGCTGTCGAAGAGCGGCTACCTCGACGCGCTGCGAGCCAGCCGCGACCCGCAGGACGAGGCACGCGTCGAGAACCTCGACGAATTCGTCGCCGTCACGCGCGACTTCGCCCGGAACAACCCCGAGGGCACCATCACCGACTTCCTGACCGAGGTCGCCCTGGTGTCCGACGCCGACGATCTCGACGACGAATCCGGCTCCGTATCGCTCATGACGATGCACACCGCCAAGGGCCTGGAGTACGACGCGGTGTTCGTCACCGGCGTGGAGGAAGACCTCATCCCGCACCGCATCTCGGCGGGAGAGCCCGGAGGGCCGCAGGAGGAGCGTCGACTGTTCTACGTGGGGATCACCCGCGCCCGCAAGCGCCTGCACCTGTCCTTGGCGATGACCCGCGCGCAGTTCGGCGAGGTCACGGTCGCGATGCCCAGCCGCTTCCTGCAGGAGATCCCCGCGAACCTGATCGACTGGCGGCAGTCCCCGGGCGACGTCAACTCGCGCGGCGGGATGCAGTCTCGTGCGCTGAACGCCCGTCGTCAGGGCGGTTTCGGCGGATCGGGCTCCGGAGATCGCTTCGCGGTGAAGTCGTTGCCGGGGCGAGACTCCTTGAAGCCGCTGTCGACCGCCATGGACAAGTTCCCCAACAGAGTCACGGACAAGATGCGCGACAACGGCGACCTCGAACTCGCCGCGGGCGACCGCATCCGTCACGTCGACTTCGGTGAAGGACGGGTGGACGCGGTGACCGGCGAGGGCGCGAAGCGCATCGCTCACGTGCGGTTCGACTCGGCGGGACAGAAGAAGCTCCTCATCAAGGTCGCGCCGATCGAGAAGATCTGACCCCGTCCCGGTGCGCCCGCGTCGGCGGAGCCTCGGGAGGGAGCGCCGTGCGGATTGCCGGTTAGGCTGGCTCATATGGCCCTCTTCTCCCGCCGCAAGAAGTCCGGTGACGATGCCGTCGCCCCCACCGCCGAGGCCGTCGAGCCCCGCACAGCGCAGGGGGATGACCATCCCGCCGAGAGTGCGCTCTCCGAAGGCACGGCGTCAGAGAGCGCGACGTCCGACAGCGTGACGTCGAACAGCGCGACGTCGGACAGCACCGTCGACGAGCAGCCCGCTGCGGCGCCGTCGATCGGGATCTCGGTGCAGGCGTTCCGAGGCGTCGGTGCGGAAGCGGGTCCTGAGGTCGAGCTGCCGTCCTCCGACGCGCCGTCGAACCCGCAGACGCCGCCCGCAGCTCCGGCCGCGCCGCAGACCCCGCCGCGTCCTGCCACCCGGCCCGAGGCGCCCGAGGAGCGGCGCCTGCCCCTCGCGTCCGCGCTGCCGCCGGAGCAGACCGAGACGGTCCCCGGCATGAAGGACAACGTCCTGCTGCGTGAAGCGCTCACCGAGATCGAAGCCGGCGCGACCAACGATCAGCTGCTCGGGGTCATGCGTCAGGCGCTCCAGGGGCACCTCTACATCCGCGTGAACGGCGACGCGCGTGCACAGATCAGCGAGGGCAAGGCCCTTTCGGTCGCGGTCGTCCGAGACAGCGAGGACCGCCAGTACATGCTGGCGTTCAGCTCGGCGGGCGCCGTGCGTGATTCCGTGCAGCTCGAGGCCGACCCCTCGTCGACCTCGGCGGTCGCTCAGCCGGTCACCTCGGTGCTGCAGCAGGTCGTGTCCGGTGACTTCGCCGGCCTCATCGTCGACAACGCCTCGGCTCCGCACCGCGTGGTCTTCCCGACCGAGCTCCTGCAGAAGACTCTCGAGCAGGCCGACGTCGACATGACGGTGAAGAGCATCCTCGCAGCCCCTCGCGAGCAGGACTCGGCCGTCAAGGTCGGGGAGGCACTCGCGACCACGCGGATGTGGGTCGCCGTCAACGACGGTTCCGGCGGCGGCCCCGTCGGCATCGCCGAAGCCCAGACGACGGACGGACGCCGATTCCTGCAGCTCTTCTCGCACCCGCTCGAGGTCATCGCCCTCGGCCGCGGCGACCGACCGCTCCCGTTCGCACCCGAGCAGCTCGCGAAGGTGCTCACCAGTCACGCCGACATCGCCGGGGTGATCGTCGACTCGGCCGGTCCCTCCATCGTCGTCGAACGGGATGCGCTCACGCCGGTCCTGGTCCTCGCCGTCGACCTCGGCGACTGACCCAGATCTGCTGACCTGATCCGGCCCCCGCGCGCTGCGGAGCGAGCGGGGTTCCGTCCGTCCTGGCTGCACCCTAGGGTCGGAACATGGCCTCAGAACGCGTGACCCTGACCGTCGCCGACCTCGACGGAGAGCGCGAGGTCGCGCTCTCCAGCCCGAATCGCGTGGTGTGGCCCGACCTCGGCATCACCAAGGCGGAACTGGCCGAGTACGTGCAGCTGGTCGCCGGCCCTTTCCTGGCCGCCAACGGCAACCGCCCGGTGTCGCTGGAACGGTTCCGTGACGGTATCGGCCCCTCCGGAGGGGCCAGAGCGGAGGGCTTCTTCTCGAAGAACCCGCCCAAGGGGACGCCGGATTTCGTCGATGCCGTGACCGTCACCTACAACAGCGGGCGTCGACACCCGCAGATCGTCCTGAACCGCGCCAGCGCGATCGTCTGGGCGGTCCAGATGAACACGATCGTGTTCCACCCGTGGGCATCGCTCGCCTCCGACCCCGACGATCCCGTCGAACTGCGCATCGACCTCGACCCGCAGCCGGGCACCGACTTCGCAGACGCCGTGACAGCCGCCCACACGCTGCGCGAGGTGCTCCGCGAGGCCGGACTCGAGGCCTTCGCCAAGACGAGCGGCAACCGCGGGCTGCATGTGTTCGCGCCGATCGAACCGACTCACGAGTTCCTGGATGTGCGTCACGCGGTGATCGCCGCCGGACGCGAGCTCGAGCGGCGGATGCCCGAGCAGGTCACGACGAACTGGTGGAAGGAGGAGCGGGGCGAGCGCATCTTCGTCGACTTCAACCAGGCCAACCGCGACCGCACGATGGCGGGCGCCTACAGCCCGCGTGCCCTGCCGGGAGCGACCGTCTCGACACCGGTGGCGTGGGAGGAACTCGACGGCCTCGACCCGACGGCGTTCACCGTCCGGAGCATTCCGAAGCGCCTCGATGACATCGGCGATCCGTGGGCATCGCTGCAGGACAGCCCAGGACGCATCGACACGCTGCTGGAGTGGTGGGAGCGCGACAAGGAGAACGGGCTGGGCGAGCTGCCCTTCCCGCCGGAGTTCCCGAAGATGCCCGGCGAGCCCCCGCGGGTGCAGCCGAGCAAGAAGGTCGCGGCGAACTGGGACGACGACGGCACCCCGGCCGAGAAGGGCTGACCCCGCCGTCGAGTCTGGGATGTCAGCGCACGACGGTTTCAGCTAGCGCTTTTCAGCTCAGGACGTCTGCGAGGTCGTAGCCCGCGACGGTCTCCAGCTGCTCGTAGGTGCACGAGCGGGCATCGCGATCGGGCCGCCAGCGCTCGAACTGCACGGTGTGACGGAAGCGAGCGCCTTCGAGCTGGTCGTATCGCACCTCGAGCACGCGCTCAGGACGCAACCGCACGAACGAGACATCCTTCGATCCGCTGAACCGCGATCGCTCGCCCTCCGCGGTCACGGCTTCGCCCGCCTCATCGCGCTCGACCAGCGGGGCGAGCTCCTCGACGAGTTCTTGCCGACGGGCATCGCTCCACGCCGCCACACCGCCGACCTGGCGAAGAGTCCCGTCCTCGTCGTACAGCCCGACCAGGAGGGAGCCGACGCCCGAGCCGGACTTGTGGACGCGGTAGCCGAGCGCGACCACGTCGGCTGTGCGGGCGTGCTTGATCTTGAAGAGCGTGCGCTTGCCGGGTGCGTAGGGCTGATCGAGCGGTTTCGCCACGACGCCGTCGAGTCCGGCTCCCTCGAACTCGGCCAGCCAGCGCACCGCGGCTTCGCGATCGCGGGTCGCGCGGGTGAGGTGCAGCGGGTGCTCGACGGTCTCCAGGAGCGTCTCGAGGCGCACTCTTCTGGTCTCGAACGACTGGGTGAGCAGATCGTCCTCGCCGGCGGCGAGCAGATCGAAGGCGATGAACATCGCCGGTGTCTCGACGGCGAGCTTCGCCACGCGCGAGGCGGCGGGATGGATGCGCTGGCTCAGCGCCTCCCAGTCCAGTCGCTGCGATCCGTGCGGACCGGTGGCGACGACGATCTCTCCGTCGAGCAGACACGGTTCAGGCAGCAGCTGGGGGATCGCATCGACCAGTTCGGGGAAGTAGCGGGTCAGCGGTTTGGCGCCCCGCGAGCCGATCTCCACCGTCTCGCCGTCCCACGCGATGAGTCCGCGGAAGCCGTCCCACTTCGGTTCGTACAGCAGCCCACCCGGGGTCTTCGCGGGGTCGGGCACCGCGGGCACCGCTTTGGCGAGCATCGGCGCGGGGATGTCGTAGCGCATGCTCCCATCCTGGCTGCGCGTGATCGGCGAGGGAAGAGGGGCGGTCAGCCGTACAGGTCGGAGAGCGCCGCGGGTTCTCCCGCATCCCGCAGCGCGGTGCGAGCGGCGTGCCAACCGGCCATCCCGTTCACGGACGGACCGGGGGGCGTCGAGGCGGAGGCCAGATACACGCCCTGCATCGGGGTGCGCCACGGGGCGGGGGAGAGCACCGGGCGACGCAGCGCCTGACGGATGTCGAACACTCCGCCGGAGATGTCGCCGCCGATCTCGGTCGGGTTGATCGCCTCCCGCGACGACGCCGGCACCGCGTGATGCGCCAGGATCAGGTCGCGGAAACCCGGGGCGTAGCGCTCCACCTGCGCGGTGATGAGCTCTGTGGGGTCGAGGTCGGAGCCCGGAGGGACGTGGATGTAGGCCCAGAACACGGCCTTCCCGGCGGGAGCACGGGAGTCGTCGAGGACAGAGGGCTGCACGGCGAGCACGTAGGGGCGATCGCTCACGTGGCCTGCGGCGACGGCGTTCTCACTCGCCCAGACCTCCGCGCGGGTGCCCCCCAGGTGCACGGTGGGTGCGCCGGCGACGTCGGGGTTCGTCCACGGAACCGGGCCGTCGAGGGCGAAGTCGACCTTCGCGGCACCCGGGCCGTAGCGATAGGAGCGGACGGAGCGGGCGTAGCCTGCGGGGACGTCGGGGTGCGTGAGTGCGAGTCGCGGCGAGGTGTTGAGCAGCAGCAGGTCGCCGCGCTGCGGGTCGCCCCAGTCCAGCGTCGCGAGATCGGAGACGGGGGTGCTCGCCTCGATGGTGCCGCCGTGGTGTTCGAGGTCGGCGACCATGGCGTCGGCGATGCGCTGCGCACCACCGCGCGGATAGGGCCAGCCTCCCGCGTGACCGAGTGCGGCGAGCAGCAGCCCTGCGGCAGCGCCCGCTAGCGACGGCTGCGGGGAGTTCGCGTGCGCCACCACCCCCGACATCAGTGCGGCGGCCTCCTCCGTGCGGAATGCCGCGGCGGCCAGGGGCGTGCCCTGATCCAGCATCCGCAGGGCGTAGCGCACGGCGGTCACCGGATCGCGCGGGATCCGGAGCAGCTGATTGCCCGTGAAGTCGACGACCCCCTCGATGTGCCGGCTCAGAGGCCGCAGTCGGGACAGCCAGGCTCCGCCGTCGACGCCGAGCTGTGCCGCCGTGCGATCGATATCGCGCCATGCCACCGCCGCACGTCCGTCGTCGAGGGGATGCGCGTAGGACGCCTCCGGCCGGATCCACTCGATCCGCCGATCGAGACCGAACGCCTGGAAGAACGGAGAGGAGAGGGCAGCGGGGTGCACGGCGGAGCATACGTCGTGCTGGAAGCCGGGGAGCGTGGATTCGCGGGTACGGACCCCGCCGCCGATCGTGTCCGCGCCTTCGAGGACGCGCACCGTGTAGCCGGCACGAGCGAGCGACACCGCCGCCGCGAGGCCGTTCGGGCCGGATCCGATGATCGTCGCCTGAGCCATGACGTCAGTTTGGCACGTATACGAGGAGAAAACGGTCGGCCGCACCCCTCGCGGCGTGGGATCCTGGAAGGGATGAAAGAAGTACAGGGCCCGACCCCCGCAGGCACCTCCCGTCCATACCGTTCGCTCCCGGAGGCGCTGCGCGCGCACCGCATCGACCCGTCGAACCACGCGTTCATCACGGCGATCGTCGAGGCCATCGGGATCAGCTCGTTCATCGACCGCGGTCGATACATCGAGGCGATCCGTCGTGGCGAGGGAGCGTCCCTCCACATCGGCCGCACCTACACGAACGGCTTCACGGAAGACGAGCGACTCATCGTCGGTTCCGCACCGTTGCGACTGCAGCCCAGCGAGGGGCGCCCGCCGTACTTCTACGTCAGTCACCCGAGCGAGTTCATCCCGCTGACTCCGCAGCGTGCGGCGAAGCGTGCGACGACTCCTCGCGTCTCCGCCCCCCCCGCGCGGAGAAGGCGCCGAAGCCCGTCGAGGAGCGCGACTACGGCGTCTGCGACGTGTGCTTCATGGTGAAGACGCCGTCCGGCGGCTGCGGCTGCGACTGAGCGTGAGCGTCGCGCTCGGACCCGAGGCGGATCGACCGGTGATCCGGCTCGCCGACCTGTCCGGAGCCGATGCGCACGAGGTCCGCGCTGCGGTGCGGGCATATCTGCTGCAGACCGAGCGTGAGAAGAGGCAGCAGGAAGGCAGCAGCGCGCCCGATCCCTCCGGAGCACTTCCCGAGCGCTATCGCCGCGAGATCGATCACCCCTCAGCGGCCTACGCGGGTCACCGCGTGCGTGTGGCCCAGCTCGGCGATCGCGTCGTCGGGGTCGTCGTGCTCTCCGTGAGCGACGACGTGGCCGAGATCAAGCGCTTGTGGGCGGTGCCGGAGGTGCGTGGCCGAGGCGTCGGGTCCGCACTGCTCGACGCCGCGCTCCACGACGCGCGCGACCTCGGCGCCGCGCGGGTGCGCCTGTCGGTCTGGGACTGGCGGGCCGGGCCGGTGCGCCTCTATGAATCGCGAGGCTTCGAACGCGTCCCGTCCTGGGACGAGCGTGCGCGCCTCGTGTGCATGGAGCTGTCTCACACCGCGGGCTGAGACTGTCGGTATCGGCCGGGGGTCATCCCGACGAGCGGCGTGAACTGCTCGATGAACTGGCTCGTCGTCGCCCAGCCGCACGCGGCAGCCGTCCCGGTGACCGAAGCTCCGTCCGCGAGCAGGACGAGTGCGCGGTGCACCCGCAGCTGGAGACGCCATTGCCGATAGCCCATCCCGGTCTCCTGCTGGAACAGGCGGCTCAGCGTCCGTTCGGCCGTACCGGTGCGCATGCCGAGCTCACCCAGCGGCACGGGGCGGGCGAGGTCGTGCTCGACGATGCGCGCCGCCCTGCGCAGTCGCGGATCGCGGGGCTCCGGCAGATGCAGCGGCTGCTCCGGCGCCGTCACCGCCTCGTCGACGACGACATGACGCAGATGGTCCAGTGCGCTGGAGCTGCGGGGGCGGTCGGACGTCATCGCGAGCAGCGCCTCCCGCGCAAGAGGCGTGGCGACGAGAACGGCAGGAGCGGAGGGCAGGAGTGCTGCGAGTTCGTCGTCCAGGTGCACGATGCGCATGTCGGTGCGACCGTGCGCACGATGGCGATGCTCGGCGCCGGCGGGCACCCAGGCCATGCGCGTGGAGGGCGCGATCCAGGCTCCGTCGTCGGTGAGCAGGGAGAGGACACCGGAGGCGGCATGCACCAGATGTCCGAGCGGATGAGCATGACGCGGAGATGTCTCGGCGTGCGCGAACCGGTAGGCGCCCTCCAGGGGGAGAGTGGTCAGCGCGTCGAAATCGACCAGGTGCAGGTCGACCATTCGAGATTGGCGGGTATTCGACATCAGACTGTAGTGTACGTGTTTCCTGACGCACGGCGCGGATGCTGGACTCGAAGCATGACCACCATGCAGGAACCGTTCGACACCGCCCCGACCCCACTGACGCCGTCCGTTCGTCGTGGTGGAGTCCTCGCCGGGATCTATGTCGGCGTCGGCCTGCTCCTGATCGCGCTGAACCTCCGCATGGGCGTCGCCTCGGTCGGGCCCGTGCTCCCCGCGATGGAGCGGAGCCTCGGGCTCCCGGCAGCCGCGGCAGGACTGCTGACCACGATCCCGGTGTTCGCGTTCGGCGCCTTCGCCTTCCTGACGCCGGCGCTGACGCGCTGGGTGGGCCTGCATCGGCTGCTCGCCCTGACCATGGTCGTCGTGGCGATCGGCATCGGCGTCCGCCTGCTTCCCTCACCCGTGGCGTTGTTCGGCGGCACTGTGCTGGTCGGCGCGGGCATCGCAGTGGCGAACGTGTGCATGCCCGCTGTCATCAAGCAGGACTTCGCCCACCGCGTCGGGCTCATGATGGGGCTGTACTCGACCGCGCTCTTCCTCGGTGCTGCGGCGGCTGCGGCCCTTACGGTGCCCTTCATGACCGCTCTCGACGGTTCCTGGCGTGGTGCCCTCGCGGTCTGGGCGATTCCCGCCGTGCTCGCGCTGGTGGTGTGGCTGCCGTGGGCGTTGCGCGGGGTCCCGGGAGCGCCGGTCCGCTCGCCCGCGACAGGCGCTCCCGCGGATGCGATCGTCGAGCCTCGAGACGAGCCGCGGATGTCGGTTCTGCTGCGTGATCCCGTCGCCTGGGCGGTCACCGGATTCATGGGGTTGCAGAGTCTGAGCTACTACGCAGCGCTGACCTGGATCCCGACCATGCTGCAGGACGCCGGCGTGCCGGTGTCCGAGGCGGGACTGCTGCTGTCGTACTCGAGTCTCCCGGGGATCGCCGCCGCGCTGCTTGTGCCGACGATGCTGCGACACCTGCGGCCGAGCTGGCTTCCCGTCCTGCTCTCCGCACTCCTGTGCGCGGCAGGTCTGATCGGCCTTCTGGTCGCGCCGGGCGGAGCCGCGCCCTGGGTGTGGATGACCCTCCTCGGACTCGGTCAGGGTGCGGCCATCGCGCTGTCGCTGACCTACATCGTGCTGCGTGCCCCCGACGCACAGCACACCGCGCACCTGTCGACCATGGCCCAGGGGATCGGCTACCTGCTGGCAGGGCTCGGCCCGATCGGTCTTGGCGTGCTGCACGCTGCCGTCGGAGGGTGGGGCGTCCCCGTCGTGGCGCTGGTCCTGCTGCTCGGCGTCCAGGCCGTGGCCGGGGCGGCAGCGAGTCGCGAGCGCCACGTGCGCGCGCGGCGCAGGTGAACCGGTCCTCGCGGACGGAGGCTCAGGCGAAGGCGCTCATCCCCGTGATGTCGCGTCCGAGCAGCAGGGCCTGCACGCTCTCGGTGCCTTCGTAGGTGTGGATCGCCTCGATATCGGCCAGGTGCTGCATCACGCCGTTCTCGAGCAGGATGCCGTTGCCGCCGAGCAGGTCACGGGCGGTCGAGGCGATCCGGCGCGCGGCACGCGTGTTGTGGAACTTCGCCAGCGACGCCTGAGTCGGACGCAGCTCGCCGGCCGTCTCGAGGTCGGCCATGCGCCGGCAGTACAGCTGCATGGCTGTGAGGTCTTCGAGCATGTGGGTGAGGCGCTCCTGGACCATCTGGAACTTCGCCAGGGGCTTTCCGAACTGCACGCGCTGGGTCGCGTAGGCCAGCGCCGCTTCGTAGCAGGCGGTCGCGTGCCCCAGTGCCGACCAGGCGACACCGGAGCGGGTGGCGTAGAGCACGGTCGATGCGTCCTTGAAGCTCTTCGTACCCGGCAGTACGGCATCGAGCGGCACCCGCACGTCGTCGAGCTCGATGTGGGCCTGGTGGATGGCGCGCAGCGAGGCCTTGCCGCGGATCACGGTGCCGGTGTAGCCGGGGGTGTCCTGCTCGACGAGGAAGCACCGGACGGCACCGTGCTCGTCGGCGCCCTCGTCGTCGACACGCGCCCAGACGAAGGTGACACCGCCGGAGGCGCCGTTGCCGATCCACTTCTTCGTGCCGCGGATGACCCAGCTCTCCCCGTCGCGGCGGGCGACCGTCTCCAGCGATACCGAGTCGGAGCCGTGATCAGGCTCGGTCAGAGCGAACGAACCGAGCACCGAACCGTCGGCGAGGGCCGTCAGCCATCGCTCCTGTTGCGCGGGGGAGCCGAACAGGGCCAGGGTGCGCAACGCGAGTCCGCCCTGCACCGCGAGGATCGTGCCCAGCGAGCCGTCACCGCGGGAGATCTCCATGTTCACGAGGCCTGCGGCGAGGGGCGACAGGCTCGTGAGCGACGGGTGCTGGACCCCGTCGACGACGAGATCCATCTCGCCCATCCGGCGTGCGGCATCGAGCGGGTACTCGGCACGGTCCCAGGCATCCGCCATCTGCGGGGCGACCTCGTCGACGTAGGCCTTCGCGCGGTCCCACGCCTCCCGGTCGGCGGAGGGGATGTCGGTGAAGACCGCGTAGTAGTCGCTGTCCTGACGTCCGGTGATGTCGTACGACGAGACGCGCTCGCCGGGGAAGGGGGAGGCTGCAGTGCTCATGGGGCTCCTTCGTGGCACCAAGTATCGTACTCCTCGATACTGGGTTCCACGACCGGGACGCGTCAGTCGAGCTGGGACTGCAGCCTGCGGCTCACCTCTGCGATGGGCATGGAGCGGGGGAAGACGGCGACCACCATGTCATCCGGAGCGGACGCGGCCTCATCGGCCGCGACACCGTAGCGCCGGCGCACATCGACCAGCGCCGTCTGGAGCGTAGACAGCGGCACCTTCTTGCGGCCGCGCAGCAGCTGGCGCAGCACGTGGTTGTGCACCGCTGTGACCAGAGCGGCGAAGCCGACCGCGTCGAGCGGATCGACGCCGGGAAGCGCGCTGCGCAGGTAGTCGTCGAACAGTCGTTCGTAGCGGAAGACCGTGATGATCTCGCGCTCGCGCAGCACGGGGACCTGGCGCACGATCTGGTAACGACGCCTGGCGAGTTCCGGGTCGCGGGCGAAGTGCGCGAAGACGGATTCGGAGGCGGCGCACACGGCACCCCATGGATCGTCATGACCCTCGTCGAGGAACTCCCTGAGCTGCTCGAGGAGCACCTCGTGATCCGCGAAGACGACGTCCTCCTTGCCGCCGAACTGACGGAAGAACGTCGAGCGGGAGACCCCGGCGGCCTTCGCGATCTGCTCCACCGAGGTCTGGTCGAACCCCTGGGCGTTGAAGAGTTCGAGCGCGGCGGCGACGACGCCGGTGCGCAGTTCTGCGGATTCGTGCATGGCGAAAGCCTAGACCGGAGCGCGTGGAGACGCCCAGGCATCGCCGTCATACTGAGGAGCGTGAGAGACGACGGGATCCCGGCCGGCTGGTTCGACACGCGGCGACGTGGCACCCGGCGGTGGTGGGACGGGGTGCGGTGGACCGAGCACATCCGGGTGCGGGGGCGGGAGACCACCCTGGCGGACGACGGGGCCTCGGTGCGCCGCCAACTCCTGATGGTCGAGGTCGTGCTGGCCGTCGTCCTCGTGGTCGCGATCCTGGTCGCCTTCGTGGGCGGTCTGCCCGTGGTCGTCGTGCGTCCGCTGATCGTCGCGGTCGGTGCCGCGCTCGTGTTCACGCCGTTCGCGATCAGGCGTCAGCTCCGCTTGGCCGGCGTGCCGGTGCGACGAGTCGGCGTTCCCCCGCTGCGTTGAGGGAGGGCGGCCTCGCGGCCGCAGGAGCGCCCAGGCCGAGGTAGTAGGCTGGGGGACTGGTCGATGTCTCGACATCGAGAGAATTACCAGACAGCAGCCCAGTGAAGGAACCACAGTGGATCTGTACGAGTACCAGGCACGAGACGTTTTCGAAAAGTACGGAGTGCCGGTCCTCGCCGGCATCGTCGCGGACACCCCTGAAGAGGTGAGGGCGGCCGCCGAGAAGATCGGTGGAGTGGTCGTCGTCAAGGCTCAGGTGAAGACCGGCGGCCGTGGAAAGGCGGGCGGCGTCAAGGTCGCCAAGACGCCCGACGAGGCGTACGAGGCAGCGAAGGCCATCCTCGGCCTCGACATCAAGGGCCACGTCGTCAAGCGCGTCATGGTCGCGCAGGGTGCGCGCATCGCCGAGGAGTTCTACTTCTCCGTGCTGCTCGACCGTGCCAACCGCTCCTACCTGAGCCTGTGCTCGGTCGAGGGCGGCATGGAGATCGAAGAGCTCGCGGTCGAGCGCCCCGAGGCGCTCGCGCGCGTCGAGGTCAACCCGCTGACGGGCATCGACAAGGAGAAGGCCGTCGAGATCGCCCGTGCGGCCAACTTCCCCGAAGACCTCGTCGACAAGGTGTCCGACGTCTTCGTGAAGCTGTTCGACGTGTACAAGGGTGAGGACGCGACGCTGGTCGAGGTCAACCCGCTCGTGCGTACCGAAGAGGGCGACATCATCGCGCTCGACGGCAAGGTCACGCTCGACGACAACGCCTCCGAGATCCGCCACCCCGAGCACGAGGCGCTCGAGGACAAGGACGCCGCCGACCCGCTCGAGGCCAAGGCCAAGGAGTCGGGCCTGAACTACGTGAAGCTCGACGGCGAGGTCGGCATCATCGGCAACGGCGCGGGACTCGTCATGTCGACGCTCGACGTGGTCGCCTACGCCGGCGAGAACCACAACGGCGTGAAGCCCGCCAACTTCCTCGACATCGGCGGCGGCGCTTCGGCTGAGGTCATGGCCGCCGGCCTCGACGTCATCCTCGGTGACCCGCAGGTCAAGAGCGTGTTCGTCAACGTGTTCGGTGGCATCACGGCGTGCGACGCCGTCGCCAACGGCATCAAGGGCGCGCTCGAGACGCTGGGCGCCACGGCCTCCAAGCCGCTCGTCGTGCGTCTGGACGGCAACCGCGTCGACGAGGGTCGCGCGATCCTCGCCGAGTACGCGCACCCGCTTGTCACCCTGGCCGCAACCATGGACGAGGGCGCCGATAAGGCCGCCGAGCTCGCCAACGCCTGATCGCCTGAGACACAAGGAACCAGAGCTATGTCTATCTACCTCAACAAGGACTCCAAAGTCATCGTCCAGGGCATCACCGGTGGCGAGGGCACCAAGCACACCGCGCTGATGCTCAAGGCCGGCACCCAGGTCGTCGGTGGCGTCAACGCCCGCAAGGCCGGTACCACGGTCTCGCACACGGACAAGGACGGCAACGCCGTCGAGCTTCCCGTCTTCGGATCGGTCGCCGAGGCCATGAAGGAGACCGGCGCCGACGTGTCGATCGCCTTCGTCCCCGGCGCCTTCACGAAGGACGCGATGATCGAGGCCATCGACGCCGAGATCCCGCTGCTCGTCGTGATCACCGAGGGCGTGCCCGTCGGCGACTCGGCCGAGGCGTGGGCGTACGCGCAGAGCAAGGGCAACAAGACCCGCATCATCGGACCGAACTGCCCCGGCATCATCACCCCCGGTGAGGCGCTCGTCGGCATCACGCCCGCGAACATCACCGGCAAGGGTCCGATCGGCCTCGTGTCGAAGTCGGGCACCCTGACCTACCAGATGATGTTCGAGCTGCGCGACCTGGGCTTCTCGACCGCCATCGGCATCGGCGGCGACCCGGTCATCGGCACCACGCACATCGACGCGCTCGCCGCGTTCGAGGCCGACCCCGAGACCAAGGCGATCGTGATGATCGGCGAGATCGGCGGCGACGCCGAGGAGCGTGCGGCCGACTACATCAAGGCGAACGTCACCAAGCCCGTCGTCGGCTACGTCGCGGGCTTCACGGCCCCCGAGGGCAAGACCATGGGTCACGCGGGTGCGATCGTCTCCGGTTCCGCCGGTACCGCTCAGGCGAAGAAGGAGGCCCTCGAGGCCGCCGGCGTCAAGGTCGGCAAGACGCCGTCCGAGACGGCGGATCTGATGCGCGCGATCATCGAGTCGCTCTGATCTGAGTTACGCTTGATCTGAAGGCCCCGGGCTCCACCCCGGGGCCTTCTTTCATGCCCGGCCGCTTGACCGGCTGCATGACCCGATGACACCTGCATGACCGAGGACCCCGTGTGGGTCATGCATCCGTGCGACCCTCATGCATACGCCCTCCAGACTCCCGAGGACCAGTTCGCGGTAGTGCGCGAGGCGCCGATCGAGGTCTTTTCTCAGCTCGAAGGGGGCGTGATGGTCGTGTGGCATGTGCACGCAGCTCCTCCCGGTCGTCGAGCTTCCACCCTCGCGCGGTCGACGGTGGCCGCGCAAGCACCGCTCAGCTTCGGCTGGCAGCTGTGTCCAGAAGCGCGTCGAGTGCGCGGTGGGCCTGTTGTCGTGCCTCCGCGTCGTCCGGGCGAACGGCGAGCCAGAGGGCGAGTTCGTTCATGGCGCCGGACAGGGCTGCGGTCAGGGCGTCGAGGAGCGCGGGCGGGGCTCCTGCTTCACGCAGTCCAGTCCGCAGCTCGCGCTCCGGCCCCTCCGCGTCGAGGCGGCGCCACTCCTCCCAGCCGAGCACGGAGGGTCCGTCGATGAGGAGTACGCGCGCGGCCGTCCTGCCCGTGATGCCGTCGAGGTAGGCATGGCTCCCCTCGCGGAGTGCGGTCTCCGGGGTGCTGTCCCTCGTCGCGGCCACGATCGCCTCGGCGACGCTCTGCTGTTGGCGGGTGGCGACCGCGGCGAACAGTCCCGGCTTCGATGCGTAGTGGTGGTACACGGCCCCGCGGGTCACTCCGGCGGCGCGTGCGAGGTCATCGACGGAACAGGATGCGTAGCCGTGTTCGGCGAAGTGCGCGGTGGCGGTCTCGAGGATGCGTCGCGCCGTCTCGGCGGCGTCGGCAGCGGATGCTCGCGGCATGGGACTTCCTTTACGTGCGACTTGTATGTATTCTAGCCACCGATGTTACAAACACACTGTATGTAAAGGAGAGTTCATGGAGATCACGAGCTTCTACCCGGTTCTGATGGTCGATGACGTCGCCGCTGCCGCGCAGTTCTATCGTGAGGAACTGGGCTTCGAGACGACGTTCGAGGCGGACTGGTACGTGAGCCTGCGCGTCGAAGGAGGAGAGCTCGCGCTCCTCGACCGGGGTCACGAGACGATCCCCGACGGCTTCCGTGAGCCCGTCCGAGGTCTGCTGCTCAACGTCGAGGTCGTCGACGCGACGGCAGCGCACCGTCGGCTCGTGGGTGAGCACGGGTTGGTCGAGCGCCTCGCGCTTCGGGACGAGACCTTCGGGCAGCGTCACTTCATCGTCGAGGCGCCGGGGGGTGTGCTGATCGACGTGATCGAGCCCATCGAGCCGTCAGCGGAGTTCGCCGAGGCCTATTCCTGAGGCCCTGTCGGATGCATGATCGGCCGACACCTTCATGACCGAGGACCCCGTGTGGGCAATGCATCCGTGCAGTGCTCATGCATCCGGGCGACGGTGACGAACAGAAGAGGGGCGGATGCCGCAGCATCCGCCCCTCGTGTTCTCGCGTCAGATCCCGACGCCGAACAGCGCCTCGATGGGGCCTCTCGCGAAGAAGATCAGGAAGCCGGCGCCGACGACCCACAACAGCGGGCTGATGGTCTTCGCCTTGCCCGAGAACGCGTGGATGAGCACCCAGCTGACGAAGCCCGCCCCGATGCCGTTCGCGATCGAGTAGGTGAGCGGCATGACCGAGACGGTGAGGAACACCGGCAGCAGCACGCGGAAGTCGCTGAAGTCGATGTAGCGGATCTGCGCCATCATCATCGCACCCACGATGATCAGGGCCGCGGCCGCGATCTCGGTCGGGACGATGGAGGTCAGCGGGGTCAGGAACATCGCGATCAGGAACACGACACCCGTGACGACGTTCGCGAGTCCCGTGCGGGCTCCCTCGCCGATACCGGCACCCGACTCGATGAAGACGGTGCTGGAGGACGACGAGGTCGCACCACCGGCGATCGCGCCGACGCCCTCGACGACCAGTGCCGACTTGATGCGGGGGAAGTCCCCGTTGTCGTCGGCGAGGTTCGCCTCCTTCGCCAGGCCGGTCATGGTTCCCATGGCGTCGAAGAAGTTCGTGAAGAGCAGCGTGAAGACGATCATCACGATCGCGACCAGGCTGACCTTGCTCAGGTCGAAGCTGAAGTCGACGGCGCCGATCAGGCTGAGGTCCGGGATGCCGACGGGGGAGCCGTTCAGTGCCGGGACCGTGAGGCCCCAGCCGCCGGGGTTGACCACGTTGCCCTCGTCGTCGAAGCCGCGGGCGCCGATGTGCCAGATCGCCTCGACGATGACTGCGAGCACGGTGCCGCCGATGAGACCGATGAGCATGCCGCCCTTGACCTTGAGGGCGACGAGGATGCCGGTGAGGAGCAGGGTGATCACGAACAGCAGGGTCGGCACGGTCGCGACCGAGCCGTTGACGCCGAGCCCGACCGGAGGGGACGAGGCGCCGGTCGCGGTGACGAAGCCCGAGTTGACGAAGCCGATGAAGGCGATGAACAGGCCGATGCCGACCGTGATGGCGATCTTCAGCTGGAAGGGCACGGCGTCGAAGATCGCCTTCCGCAGCCCGGTGGCTGCGAGCAGCACGATCACGACACCGTTGATCATCACGAGTGCCATCGCCTCGGGCCAGGTCACCTGCCCGACCACGGAGAACGCGACGAAGGCGTTGATGCCAAGTCCTGCGGCGAAACCGAAGGGCAGGCGCGTCACGAGACCGAACAGGATCGTCATGACGCCGGCGGTCAACGCGGTGGCGGCGCCGACGGCGTTGAAGCTGAGCATGTCTCCGGCGACGTCGGGCTTGCCGGAGAGGATGATCGGGTTGAGAATCACGATGTAGGCCATCGTGACGAACGTCACCAGACCTCCTCGGATCTCGGTGCCGATCGTGGATCCGCGCTTGCTGATCTCGAAGAAGCGGTCCAGGGAGTTCTTGGGCTCGGTGGGTGCCGGGGCGGGCGGGGCAGTTGTCATCGGGAAACCTCCGGAGAAACGCTATCGTGTCGCCGACCCCACGCGCGCCCCCGGGGCTTCGTCGGGAACTCGTCGTAGTCTCGAAGCGCTATGCAACGCCTCCTCGTCGCGCTCCTCGCCGCCTTCGACGCCGCCATCGCCGCGGCGGTCGGTCTCGTCGTGCTGCTCGCGCCGTTGACGCTGCTGTGGACTCTCGCCTTCGGGATCAGCGCCGACTGGGGTGCGCTCTGGCCGCTCACCGGCACGCTCTGGGAGTTCGGACACGGGGTGCCGCTGGCGGTGACGATTCCTGACGAGCTTCTGGTCGCCCTCGCGATCCCCGCCCAGGCCGCCTCGTTCGCGGTGTCGATCACCCCGCTGGCATTCCTACTCTTCACACTGCTGTTCGCCGCGCGCTCCGGAGCCAGAGCCGCCACGGCGGGAACCTGGCTGCTCGGCGTGGTGTCCGGCACCGTGGTGTTCACCGCGATCTCCGCCGGTGTCGCGCTGACGGCGCGGCTGGATGCGGCGCAGACGCCCCTCCTGCTCGCGATCGCCCTTCCCGCTGCGGTCTACTTCGTCGGCGCGCTGTGCGGCGCCGTCCGGATCGCCTGGGAAGAGGGCGACGGCGGCATCCTCGACCGTCTGCACGATCGCATCGACGTCCGCGACGACTGGGCACCGGTCCCCGCCGCCGTCGTTCGAGGCGCGGCCTTCACCCTGATGGGCGTGGTCGGCGCTTCTGCTCTGGCCCTCGCGGTGGTGACGCTGTTCCGGGGAGGTGAAGTCGTCGCGCTGTTCCAGGCCTCGCGCGTCGACGCGCTGGGTGCGACGGTGATGACCCTGGCGCAGCTGGTGTACCTGCCGACCCTCATCGTCTGGGTCGCGTCCTGGCTCGCCGGCCCCGGGTTCGCCGTCGGCGTCGGCACCGCGGTGTCGCCTGCGGGCACCCAGCTGGGAGTCGTGCCCGGCATCCCCGCGTTCGGACTGCTGCCCGAGAACAGCTCGATGTGGATGCTGATCGTGGTGCTCGTCCCGATCGCCGCCGGAGCGTTCGCGGGGTGGGCGGTTCGCTCCCGTCTCGTCTGGGAGGGCACGCCGCTGGGAACGGCGCAGCGTGCCGTCATCGCGGTGGGGATCGCGGTCGTCACCGCCGGTATCGCCGGGATCGTCGCCGTGCTGGCGAGCGGGTCGATGGGACCGGGACGGCTGTCGGACGTCGGACCAGCGGCGCTGCCCTTCATGCTCGCCCTGGGCCTCGAGGTGCTCGTCGGCGCCGCGATCCTGCTCCTGTCCCCACGACATCGCGATGAACTGGCGGAGGAGCGCACCGATCGGTGGATAGCCGAGATGTCCGAGCTCGATCCGAGCGCAGCGCCCGTGGTCCCGGGGCCTGGCATCCCCTTGCCCCACACGCAGGCCTTCGATGACACGGCTCCGCTGGATGATGTCCGCGGTCTCACGCCGCCGAGGGACGACCGCGACTGACGGCTCCCGGTGTGCGTGCGACGCAGGCGGAACGAGCTTCGGCGCCCCGGTAGACTGGGCGCGTGCTCACGGTCGCCGTTCTCATCTCGGGCACCGGCTCGAATCTTCGCGCCCTCCTCGAGGCCGCTCGTCATCCCGATTTTCCCGCCAGGGTGATCGTGGTCGGCGCCGATCGCGAAGCCGAGGGGCTCGCCCATGCCGAGGAGTTCGGCGTCCCCAGTTTCACGGTGCCGTGGCATGAGCACGAGAGTCGCGAGGCGTGGGGTGCGGAACTCGCCGGCCAGCTCGCCGTCTGGAAGCCGGACCTCGTCGTGCTCAGCGGGCTCATGCGCCTGCTTCCGCCGTCGCTCGTCGCACAGTACTCGCCGCGCCTCATCAACACGCACCCGGCGTTCCTGCCCGAGTTCCCCGGCGCCCACGGCGTCCGCGACGCGCTCGCGGCCGGCGTCGCCGAGACCGGGGCCAGCGTGATCGTCGTCGACGACGGCGTCGACACCGGTCCGATCCTCGCCCAGGAGCGCGTCCCCATCCTCGACGGCGACACCGAGCACAGCCTGCACGAGCGCATCAAGCCCGTCGAGCGCCGACTGCTCATCGACGTGGTCCGCGGAATCGCCACCGGCGACCTCGTCCTCAGCACTTCCTCCTGACCCCCACCCGACGCCCCGCACGAAGGAGCCCATCATGGCCGGCCCCCGCCACGACCCCACGCTCTACCGCGATCGCGACACCGTGCCGATCAGGCGCGCGCTCGTCTCGGTGAGCGACAAGACCGACCTGCTCCTGCTGGCTGCGGCTCTGGCTGAGGCGGGTATCGAGATCGTCTCGACGGGTTCGACGGCGTCGACCATCCGCGAGGCGGGATTCGAGGTCACCGACGTCGCCGCCGTGACCGGCGTCGCAGAGATGCTCGACGGTCGCGTCAAGACGCTGCACCCGAAGATCCACGGCGGCCTGCTCGCCGACCTGCGTCTCGAGGACCACGAGCGCCAGCTCGCCGACCTCGACATCACTCCCTTCGAGCTCGTGGTCGTGAACCTCTACCCGTTCATCGAGACCGTCGCCTCCGGCGCGGTCGGCGACGACGTGGTCGAGCAGATCGACATCGGCGGCCCCGCGATGGTACGCGCCGCGGCCAAGAACCACGCGAACGTGGCGATCGTCGTCTCGCCGCAGTCGTACCCCGGCATCATCGCGGCGATCGGCGAGGGCGGCACCTCGTTGACGCAGCGTCGTGAGCTCGCCGCCCGAGCATTCGCGCACACAGCGGCGTACGACACCGCGGTCGCCTCGTGGTTCGCCGAGGGGACGCTGCAGGACGACGGCGACCTGCCGACGCATCTCACGATCCAGGCTGAGCGGCTCGCGACGCTCCGCTACGGCGAGAACTCGCACCAGCGCGGCGCCATCTACACGCGCGCCGGTGGACACGGCATCGCCCAGGCCACGCAGCTGCAGGGCAAGGAGATGTCGTACAACAACTACGTCGACGCCGATGCCGCCCTGCGCGCGGCATACGACATGGTCAAGCCGGCTGTCGCCATCATCAAGCACGCCAACCCGTGCGGTATCGCGACCACGGCGCCGAACGCGCTCGACCCGATCGCCAGCGCCCACCTGCGTGCGCACGAGTGCGACCCCGTCTCGGCATACGGTGGTGTGATCGCGGCCAACGGCACGGTCACGCTGAAGATGGCCGAGAACCTCAAGGACATCTTCACCGAGGTCATCGTCGCGCCGTCGTTCGAGCCCGCGGCGCTCGAGGTGTTCAAGGCGAAGAAGAACCTGCGCCTGCTGCAGCTGCCCGAGGACTGGCAGCAGGAGCGCATGGACGTGCGTCTCGTCTCCGGTGGGCTGCTGCTGCAGGATGCCGACCGGTTCCCCGACGACATCGTCTCCGTCGCGAAGAACTGGGAGCTGGTCTCGGGTGAGCGTCCGACCGACGAGGAGATGGAGAACCTCATCTTCGCGTGGAAGGCCTGCCGAGCGGTCAAGTCGAACGCGATCGTGCTCGCGAAGGACAACGCCACGGTGGGCGTGGGCATGGGCCAGGTCAACCGCGTCGACTCCTGCCGCCTCGCGGTCGAGCGTGCAGGGGACCGGGCGGCCGGATCCGTCGCTTCCTCCGACGCGTTCTTCCCCTTCGCCGACGGCGCTCAGGTGCTGATCGATGCCGGCGTCACGGCGATCGTGCAGCCGGGCGGTTCCGTGCGCGACGAGGAGGTCGTGGACGCGGCGCGCAAGGCCGGCGTCACGATGTTCTTCACCGGTGAGCGCCACTTCTTCCACTGAACGCGCGCCTGCGCATACCTCGAGACCCACTCTCCACGCCGAGACCCACGCGCGCCCACTGCGGCGGCGATGGGTGTCGGCGAGGCGGGTGGGTCTCGGCGTTCGTGCCCGGACAGTCATGTCCGATTTCCGCCAGTCGTTGTCGGTGGGGCGTGACACAGTGGAGGCATGAGCTTCCCCGTGACGGACTTCGACGAGCGTTACCGTGCGATCAGCGCGCGCGACACCCGCTTCGACGGGCAGTTCGTGACGGCCGTCCGTTCGACCGGGATCTACTGCCGTCCGAGCTGCCCCGCGCGCACGCCCAAACCCCAGAACGTGACGTTCTATCCGACCAGCGCCGCAGCGCACGAGGCCGGGTATCGCGCCTGCAAGCGCTGCCTGCCCGAGGCCGCTCCCGGCTCGCCGGCGTGGGATATCCGCGGCGACACCGCCGCGCGAGCGATGCGGTTGATCTCCGACGGCGTCGTGGAACGGGAGGGCGTGCCGGGCCTGGCCGCGCGACTGGGCTATTCCGGTCGGCACCTCACGAGGCTGCTGACCACCGAACTCGGCGCCGAGCCGCTCGCACTGGCGCGGGCACACAGGGCGCACACCGCGCGCATGCTCCTCGTCGGCACCGACATGCCCATCTCGGATGTCGCGTTCTCCGCCGGGTTCGCCAGCATCCGACAGTGCAACGACACGATCCGCGAGGTCTTCGGCCTCACGCCGGGGGAGCTCAGGGCGCGGCGACGGCTTCCGGCGTCCGCGGCTCCCGGCTCGATCGACCTCGTGCTGCCCTATCGCGGTCCACTCGACGCGAGCGGCGTCTTCGCCTGGATGGCGGCGCGTGCGATCCCCGGCGTCGAAGAGACCACGGCGACGTCCTTCTCGCGTCATCTCCGCATGGCCGGTGGTCCCGCCTGGTTCGAGGTGCGTCAGGAGGAGGGTGAGCGCCTGCACCTTCGGGCACGCGTCGCGCGGCTGGGGGACCTGGCACCGCTGGTCTCGACCGTGCGACGCATCTTCGACCTCGATGCCGACCCGCTGGCGGTCGACGAGGCGCTCTCGGAACACGACGAGATCGCGCCGCTCGTCGCGCGCACCCCCGGCATCCGCGTGCCGGGGTCGGCTGATCCGCATGAGATGCTCATCCGCGCCATGGTGGGGCAGCAGATCACCGTGGTCGCCGCCAGAACCGCGCTCACGGCACTCACCGAGGCGCTGGGGGAGCGCACCGAGAACGGACTGCTCTTCCCGACGATGACGGCGATCGCCGCCCACGGAGCCGAGGTGCTGCGAGGGCCGGCCGCCCGTATCCGCGCGATCACCGGCGCTGCGGCCGCTCTCGCCGACGGATCCCTGACGCTCACGGTCGGAGATGACGGCGTCGACCAGCGTGCTGCCCTGCTCGCGATGCCCGGCATCGGACCCTGGACAGCCGACTACGTGCGCATGCGTGTGCTCGGCGATCCGGATGTGCTGCTCTCGGGAGACGTCGCGCTGCGCGCCGGCGCGGCGGCCTCCGGCCTGCCGGGCGAGCCACGGGGGCTCACCGCCTGGGCCCTGCGCGCGGCACCATGGCGCAGCTATCTGAGCGCGCATCTGTGGCGCGCCGCTCCGGTGCGCCCCGTCGGGCCGCGGCGGGTCCCCGCAGCGCACCGTCCCACCGACATCACGACGAAGGAGAACTCATGACCGCCCTCATCCAGACCATCGAGACGCCGGACGGCGCCTTCACGATCCTCGCCGACGACCATCAGCGCGTGCTGGCCTCGGGCTGGACCTCCGACGTCGAGGCGATCCTCGGGCGGCTGTCGGCGGCGAACCGTCCGGAGGCGCTGCGCGATGGTGCGACGGACGCCGCGGACGCGGTGGTCGCCTATTACGCGGGCGACCTCTCGGCCATCGACGATGTCGCCGTGAAGCAGACCGGCACCGCACTCCAGCTCGCCGGCTGGTCGGCGCTCCGGGAGATCGAGCCGGGCGGGCCGCTGACCTACACCGGTTTCGCCTCACGCCTGGACAACCCCCGGGCCGTTCGGGCTGCGGCGTCCATCTGCGCCCGCAACGCCCCGGCGCTCTTCGTGCCCTGCCACCGGGTGCTGCGCACCGACGGGAGCCTCGGCGGTTTCGCGTGGGGCGTCGATGTCAAGGAGAGTCTGCTGGCCCGCGAGAGTGCCGCGGCGTGAGCCAGGAGCACCAGATCCGGCACCGGTGATGGTGCGCTACGACGAACCGTCCGTTCCGACGCGGCCATAGGCTCGAGCCGTGACCGCCATCGATGTCCTCGATCTCCACCGCCGCGCCGTCGTCGCCGATGCCCACAACGATCTGCTCTGCTCGGTGACGAGTCGTCCGCCCGCCGAGTGGTCGGACTACTTCCGGGCCCAGTGGCTGCCGCAGCTGCGCACGGGTGATGTCGACCTGCAGGTCCTGCCCGTGTTCGTCGATGACGTCTACCGGCCGGAGGGCGCGCTGCGTCGTACGTTCCGCATGATCGAAGCCGCGCACCGGGTGGCGGAAGGAAACGCGGATGCGGTGGGGCTCTGCCTCGACGGGGACGACATCGACAGGGTGATCGGTGAGGGGCGCATCGCGTTGGTGCTCGCTCTCGAGGGCATGCCCGGCATCGCCGACGATGTCGAGCTCCTCGAGACGGTGCATCGGCTCGGAGTGCGCGTCGGCTCGGTCGCCCACTTCGGTCGCAGCGCCTTCGCGGACGGAAGCGGAGAAGACGCCGCGGGCAGCCGGCTGACGCGCACGGGCGTCCAGGCGCTGGCCGAGATGGAGCGCATCGGCATGATCTTCGATGTCAGCCACCTCGGAGCGGGCGGCGTCGACCACGTGCTCGAGCTCGCCACGCGACCCGTCATGGCAACGCATTCGTCCGCCCGCGCCCTGTTCGATCACCACCGCAACCTCACCGATGCTCAGATCGCCGGAGTCGCGGAGACGGGGGGAGTCGTGTGCGTCAACTTCTTCGCCCCGTATCTGCATGCGAGCGACTACACGATCGACACCCTGATCGACCATTTCGAGCGGGTGGTGTCCGTCGCCGGGGTGGACCACGTCGGGATGGGACCAGACTTCGTCCGCGAGGTGCTCGCGGACACCACGGCCCCGTGCTGCGTGCAGACGACGATCGAGGGCGTCCCCGCCGATCGGTACCTTCCCGGGCTCGAGGGTCCGGAAGGGCTTCCACTCGTCACCGAGGCTCTGCTGCGTCGCGGCTGGCGCGAAGCTGATGTCCTGGCCGTGCTGGGCGGCAACCTGCAGCGCTTTCTCCGAACCGGGCTCGCTGTCCAGGGGTGAGCCACCCGAGCCACCTCGCCGCGAGCCGCCTCGCAGCGGTCGCCGGGAAACAGCAGGGCGAATCGGGAATGACTCTTGCTTTCAGCTGGTTCACAGCAATAGGCTGGTGGGCTGTCGCGCCAACCGGACGACATCGCCGAGCCCCTGAGGAGGACACCATGTTCACGATCGCCACCGCGCGGATCGCAGCTCTCGGCTCGACCCCGGCGCGTCCGCTCTCCTAGAGCCACCCCGCCCCTTCTCCGTCGGATGCCGGACCCTGTGGGTCCGCTCTCGCATCCGTCCCCTTCCGCAACCGCTGTCCATACGAAACTCGTCTGAGAGACATGTCCTCCTCGCCTTCCGCGCAGAATCCCTCGCCTTCATCGACCCTTTCCACTCCGGCCGCACTGTGGCGCCTGAAGCCCTTCGTGAAGCCGGTCATCTGGCGGCTCGCCGGCGGTGCCGCCAGCGCGCTCATCGCCGCCGTCATCGCCCTGATGATCCCGATCGTCCTCGAGCAGATCATCAGCGGACCCGTCCGTTCGGGTGAGATCAGCGCCATCATCTGGGGTGCTGTCGCCGTGTTCGCGCTCGCCCTGGGCGAGGCCCTCATGGTATGGCTGCGACGTCAGTTCGTGCTCAACCCGGCCACGCAGGTCGAGTACAAGATGCGCACGGAGCTCTACTCGCGCCTGCAGACCCTCCCGGTGTCCTTCCACGACCGGTGGGGCTCAGGACAGCTGCTCAGCCGCATGATGCAGGACATCGGCCTCATCCGCCGCTGGCTCGCGTTCGGCCTCGTGCTACTGGTCGTCAACATCCTCACGATCATCATCGGCTCCGTGCTGCTGTTCCGGTGGCACTGGCTGCTGGGCACGATCTTCCTGGTCACGGCGATCCCGCTGTGGATCCGCGGCTACCTGTTCGAGAAGCGCTACGGCGCCCTCACCCGCCGCAGCCAGGATCAGGCCGGCGACCTCGCGACCAGCGTCGAGGAGAGCGTGCACGGGATCCGCGTGCTGAAGGCGTTCGGGCGCGGCAAGCACGCCCTGAGCCGCTTCAGCAGGCAGGCCGAGACGCTGCGCGAGACCGAGATGAGCAAGGCCGGTGCGATCGCGTCGATCTGGTTCTGGCTCGACCTCATGCCGCAGATCGCGTTCGGCCTCAGCCTGATGTCCGGCATCTGGCTGATCTCCGTCGGGCAGATCGGCGAGGCGCAACTGTTCGCCTTCTTCGCGATGGCCGTCGTGCTGCGCTGGCCCATCGAGTCGATCGGCTTCCTGTTCTCGTTCATGCTCGATGCGCGCACGGCGACCGACCGCGTGTTCGACATCTTCTCGGAGACCAACACCATCACCGACCCCGAGCACCCGGTGCACATCGAGAACCCGCGCGGAGAGCTCACGTTCGAGAACGCGCACTTCCGTTATCAGGACGCCGGCGCGCACGAACGCGACCTGCTCGACGGCATCGACCTGGTGCTGCGACCAGGGGAGACCATGGCGCTGGTCGGTCTCACCGGCAGCGGCAAGACCACCCTCACCACGCTGCCCACGCGTCTGTACGACGTGACGGGAGGCAGGGTCACCCTCGACGGCGTCGACGTGCGTGACCTGCCGCTGTCAGAGCTCCGTCGGCACATCGCCATGGCGTTCGAAGACGCGACGCTGTTCTCGGCGACGGTCCGGGAGAACGTGCTGCTCGGTCGTGCCGAGCTCGACGTGCACGGCGAAGAGGGCGAGCGTGTGCTGCGCGAAGCTCTCGACGTCGCTCAGGCCTCGTTCGTGGATTCCCTGCCCGACGGCGTCGAGACGGTGATCGGCGAGGAGGGGCTCAGCCTCTCCGGCGGTCAGCGCCAGCGGCTCGCCCTCGCCCGTGCGGTGGCGGCGAATCCGAAGGTGCTCGTGCTCGACGACCCGCTGTCGGCGCTCGACGTCGACACTGAGGCCCTCGTGGAGGAGGCGCTGCGGCACGTGCTCGCCGACACCACCGCCCTGATCGTGGCGCACCGCCCTTCGACCGTCGCGCTCGCCGATCGCGTCGCCCTGCTCGAAGCCGGTCGCGTGACGGCGGTGGGCACGCACTCCGAGCTGCTGAAGACCAGTCGGCACTACCGTCATGTCATCTCCAGCCTCGAGGCGGAGGAGGCGGCGCGCACCGGGACGATCCCGGTGATCCGCGATGAGCAGTCCGAGATCGATGAAGAGGTCCGTGCGGGCCTCGGGATGCAGGCCGCCGACGAAGACCCCATCAGCGAGAAGGAGGTGCAGCGATGAGCTCCGCCATCACCGGAACCAGGAACGAGGATCGTTCCGAGTACACCCGCGAGGAGAGCAGGGAGATCCGTCGTCGATCCCTCCGACTGCTCGGATCCCTGGTCAGCCCCTTGAAGCCGAGGATCGTGCTCGCCGCCGCGGTGCTGGTCGTGTCGACCGCGCTCCAGGTCGCCGGCCCCATCCTCATCAGCCTGGGCCTCGACCGAGCGCTGCCTGCGGTGATCGAGCGTGCCGACTGGATGCCGACGTTCATGATCGGAGGCATCTACCTGCTGGCCGGTGCCCTCGCTGCGGTGCTGATCGCCTGGTACGTGATCATCGCGGCCAAGCTCACGCAGGCGGTGCTGCTGGACCTGCGCAAGCGCATCTTCCTGCACACCCAGCGCCTGAGCCTGGAGTTCCACGAGTCCTACACCTCGGGGCGCATCATCTCCCGTCAGACCAGCGACCTCGACTCGATCAAGGAGCTGCTCGACGGTGGCCTGAACGAACTCGTCTCCGGCGTGCTCTTCGGGCTGTTCACCTTCATCGCGCTGTGCTTCTGGGACTGGCAGTCGGGCCTGATCCTGGCGATCGGTGGCGTGCCGCTGTTCTACCTGATGCGCTGGTTCTACTCGCGTTCGCAGCTCGTCTACCGCGAGTCGCGCGTGATCAGTGCGAAGGTGATCGTGCAGTTCGTCGAGACGATGACCGGCATCCGCGCCGTCAAGGCGTTCCGCAAGGAGCCGCGCAACGACAAGGCGTTCCAGGAGATCGCTGGCGACTACCGCGACGTCAACCGTCGCTCGATGCTGCTGTTCGGCACGTTCGAGCCCGGCCTGATGGGCGTCGCGGCCCTCGTGCTCGGCATCGTCGTGCTGTGGGGAGGCATCCGCGTCTCCGAGGGTGCGCTGACCGTGGGTGTGCTGCTGTCGGCAGTGCTCTACGTCCGCAACTTCTTCGCGCCGATGCAGGAGATCGCGATGTTCCTGAACTCCTATCAGTCGGCCACGGCCGCGCTGGAGAAGGTCTCGGGCGTGCTCGAGGAGGTGCCGACGGTTCCCGACCCCGAGAACCCCGTCGACCTGTGGGAGTCCCGTGGGCATGTCGAGTTCGACGAGGTGACCTTCGGATACAACGGAGAGAAGACGATCCTCCCGAACTTCTCCCTCGACATCCCGGCGGGGCAGACGATCGCCCTCGTCGGAACGACCGGCGCCGGGAAGTCGACGCTCGCCAAGCTCATCTCGCGCTTCTATGACCCCTCCCAAGGGCGGGTCACGCTCGACGGCGTCGATCTGCGGTCGCTGCACCCGAAGGACCTCCGCCGCGCGATCGTCATGGTCACGCAGGAGGCCTACCTGTTCAGCGGCACCGTCGCCGACAACATCGCGCTCGGCAAGCCGGATGCGACGCTCGACGAGATCAAGGCCGCGGCACGGGCCGTGGGCGCCGACGGGTTCATCTCGTCGCTGCCCGACGGATACGGCACCGATGTGAACAAGCGCGGTGGTCGGGTGTCGGCGGGGCAGCGTCAGCTCATCTCGTTCGCCCGGGCTTTCCTCGCCGACCCCGCGGTGCTGATCCTCGACGAGGCGACGGCTTCGCTGGACATCCCGTCCGAGCGCTTGATCCAGGATGCGCTGCAGACGCTGCTCAAGGACCGCACGGCGATCATCATCGCGCACCGCCTGTCGACGGTCGCGATCGCCGACAGGGTGCTGGTGATGGAGCATGGCCGCATCATCGAGGACGACACTCCCGCTGCCCTGATCGGCGGTACCGGCAAGTTCGCGCAGCTGCATGCGGCCTGGCAGGAGACCCTCGTCTGATCTGCCTCTTCCGGTCGCGATATGACAGCCGTCTGGCGCAGTTGAGCTGTCATATCGCGACCGGAAGTCGTCTGCGTCTGGGTAGCATCGAGGTATGGACCCCCTGCTGCTCGTCGCCGAGTGGTGGTGGATCGCGCCGACGGCAGTCGCCGCGGGAACGGTGGGTGTGATGGGAATGCGACGTCGCAACAGCACGGTGAGCGGACGCAGGCTCGCGGTCGATGCCGCCCGCCACGATCTGAGAGAGGCGCAGCTGGTCGCCGCGGAGCGGCGCACCGCGTGGAAGATCGCGCGCGCCGACCTGGCTCGCGTCACGGCGGAGCGGGCGGCCCAGCGAGCGACGCCCGAACAGGTGGCAGGGGCTCGGCGGATGCTGAAGGAGCGGGAGCGCGATGCGAAGGCCGCGTCGGCCGATGTGCGCGCGCGCCAGGTGCGGCTGAACGCGGCTCGCGCCGCCGTGCCCTCCGCGGCGGAGCCGCGCCCGATCGAGCGACTCAACGCCGCGCATGACGCGGTGACGGCACGCTGGATGCGTTACGAGACCGACCCCGCTCTGCAGATCTCCTATCCGGCGATGACCGACGTGAAGTCCGCGGAGACGGCCGCATACTTCCGTGCCGCCGGACACGCGACGGAGATGCGCCGCGCGGCCTCCGGACGCATCACCCCGGCTGAGTTCGCCGCCTATCGTGACGCTGTCGCCGAGCTCGAGCGGGCGTTCGAAGCCGCCGAACACGCCGCGAAGGTGCACGCGGGGGAGGCGCCGGCGACGCCGGCGTGGCAGGACGCCGCTCAAGACATGCTGAACCGTTCCGCCGAGGCCATCGATCGCGCTGCCGGAGCGGCCGCGGCCGCTCTCTCATCGTGGACGAGCCGGCGGAAACCCGGGGGCACCCCCGACGACCGTTCCTGAGAACCCGCCAGGGCTGTGAGAGCGCTCCCCCGAAGGGGGTGAAGGGCGACGAGGTCTCGATGGGGGAGGGGATTCGAGACCCCGCCGCCCGGTCTAGGACGTGACCCGGATCTCGGCGATGACCTCGCCGTAGGCCGTCTCCCCGACGGGGGTGAAGCCGACGCGACGGAAGAAGGCCTCTGGGCCGTCCTCGCCGGCTTCGTAGATCACGTTGACGTGGTCGACTCCGCGTTCACGCGCCTCGTCGATGAGCGCCTCGACGGCGAAGCGGCCGACGCCGCGCCCCTGGTCGTCCGCGTCGACGTTGATGCGCCACAGCACGGAGCGGAAGTGCTCCTCCGGGGCCTCGTCGTCGAAGTTGGCGCTGACGAAGCCGACGACCTCGTTGCGGTCCAGGATCACCCGCTGCCAGGAGGTCTGCGGGTTGATGACGGTCGCGGCGATCCCGTACGAGACCGGAGCGAGGAACTGCTCCTGTCCGGGCTTGAGCGACAGGTTGTTCACGGCGACGATCGTCGCAGCGGAGAGTTCGACCATGCGCAGTTCGGACATGGACCCAGGCTAACCCCTCCGGAGAGGCGGGACACGTTTCCGACGAAGATTTCGCCCCTCTGTGGCCGTTCGTCGACATGGGGTGGTCGGCGGTCGCAGGCGCGGACCACAGGGCCAGACCGGCTCAGGTATCTTGGTATCGAGACAAATTTCCCCGCGAACGGAGTACCTCCCGGTGACCGACGACGCCATCATCTACACGTACACAGACGAGGCACCGGCGCTCGCCACCGCCTCGTTCCTCCCGATCATCCAGGCATATACCGGCCAGGCCGGCATCGAGGTCGAGACGCGCGACATCTCGCTGGCCGGACGCATCCTCGCCGCCTTCCCGCAGAAGCTCACTCCCGAGCAGCAGGTGGGTGACGCTCTCGCCGAGCTCGGTGGCCTCGCCACCCTCCCCGAGGCCAACATCATCAAGCTGCCGAACATCTCGGCGTCCATCCCGCAGCTGAAGGGTGCGATCGCCGAGCTGCAGAAGCAGGGCTTCGACATCCCCGACTTCCCGGACGAGCCGACCTCCCTGGAGGAGAAGGACGTCCGCGCCCGCTACGACCGCATCAAGGGCTCCGCAGTGAACCCCGTGCTGCGCGAGGGCAACAGCGACCGTCGCGCACCGCTCGCGGTGAAGAACTACGCCAAGAAGCACCCGCACCGCAACAAGCCTTTCGCGGACGGCTCGAAAACCCGCGTCGCGACCTTGGGCCACGACGACTTCAAGCACAACGAGCGCTCGTGGGTCGCGGCCCACGACGACGTCCTCTCGTTCCGTCACACGGCGCAGGACGGCACCGTCACGATCCTCAAGGAGGGCCTCAAGGTCCTCCCGCGTGAGATCATCGACGCCACGTTCCTCTCCGCGAAGGAGCTGGACGCGTTCCTCGCGGAGACGCTCGAGGCGGCCACGGCCGACGACGTGCTCTACTCCGTGCACCTCAAGGCCACGATGATGAAGGTCAGCGACCCGATCATCTTCGGTCACGTCGTGAAGGCGTTCTTCAAGGACGTCTTCGACCAGTACGGCACGCAGCTCGCCGAAGCCGGACTCAGCGCGAACGACGGCCTCGGCTCGATCCTTGCAGGCCTGTCGAATGTCGCCGGTGGCGAGGAGATCGCTGCGGCGTTCGACAAGGCCATCGCCGAGGGGCCGCGCCTGTCGTACGTGAACTCCGACAAGGGGATCACCAACCTCCACGTGCCCAGCGATGTCATCGTCGACGCGTCGATGCCCGCCCTCGTCCGCAACGGTGGGAAGCTCTGGGGCAAGGACGGCGAGGAGGCCGACACGATCGCGGTCATCCCGGACTCGTCCTACGCGAGCGTCTACCAGGCCGTCATCGACGATGTGATCGCGAACGGCCCGCTCGACCCCGCCACGATCGGTACCGTCCCGAACGTGGGTCTCATGGCGCAGGCGGCCGAGGAATACGGCAGCCACGACAAGACCTTCGAGATCGCGGCGGACGGTATCGTCCAGGTGCTCGACAGCGAGGGCACCGTGCTCATCGAGCACGAGGTCGGCAAGGGCGACATCTGGCGCGCGACGCAGACCAAGCACATCCCCGTCATGGACTGGGTCAAGCTCGCCGTGACGCGTGCACGCGCGACCGGCGACCCCGCCGTGTTCTGGCTGGACGCGAACCGCTCGCACGACGCCCAGATCATCGCGAAGGTGCACCAGGGCCTCGCCACGCTCGACACCAAGGGCCTGACGATCACGATCCTCGCGCCGGAAGAGGCCACGCGGTACACGCTCGCCCGCATGCGTCACGGGCTCGACACCATCTCGGTGACCGGCAACGTGCTGCGTGACTACCTGACCGACCTGTTCCCGATCCTCGAGGTCGGCACGAGCGCCAAGATGCTCTCGATCGTGCCGCTGCTCGCCGGTGGTGGGCTGTTCGAGACGGGTGCCGGTGGTTCCGCTCCCAAGCACGTGCAGCAGCTGGTCGAGCAGAACTACCTGCGCTGGGACTCGCTGGGTGAGTTCTTCGCGCTGGCGGCTTCGCTCGAGCACTTCGCCGACCGCACGGGCAACGACAAGGCCCGCGTGCTTGCGGAGACGCTGGACGCCGCGACCGGAACCTTCCTCGAGGAGGACCGCTCGCCCGGCCGTGCGCTCGGCACGATCGACAACCGCGGCAGCCACTTCTACCTCGGCCTGTACTGGGCGAAGGAGCTGGCAGCGCAGACGAAGGATCCCGAGCTCGCCGCGGCCTTCGGGCCGATCGCCGAGAAGCTCGCCGCGAACGAGGAGGCCATCGTCTCCGAGCTCAACGCCGTGCAGGGACAGCCCGCGGAGATCGGCGGGTACTACCGTCCGGACGAGAAGCTGGTCGAGGCCGTCATGCGTCCGTCCACGACGCTGAACACGATCGTCGACGCCCTGCGCTGAGACGAGCGAAGGGGGCGGATGCTTCGGCATCCGCCCCCTTCTTCGTGTTCGGCCCGTCTGCCCGAGCGAGCGCGGAGCGCTTCGTCAGTAGTGGACGGAGACCTCGAGCCCCTTGGGGGACCAGTCGTAGACGTACTTGGCGAGGTCGATCGGCAGGTTGACGCAACCGTGGCTCATGCGCTGGCCGAAGTTGTTGTGCCAGTACGTGCCGTGGAAGCCGATGTTCGGAGCGAACCAGGTGATCCAGGGCACGTCCTTCGTGCAGTACGGCGCGCCTTCGTAGCAGCCCATGTCCTGGATACGCGTGTGCGCGAACACCTTGAAGTTGCCGGTGGGCGTCAGAGTCCCTGGCAGCCCGGTGGACACGGCCCACGAGTTCACGACAGCGCCGTTCTCGTAGAGCACGGCCCGCTGCGAACTGAGGTTGATGTCGATGCGCCGGAACAGGTTCACCGTCTCGAAGGGCGTCTCGGTGACCGAGAGCGCGAAGGCTCCGTTTCCGGCTGCCAGCTGCTCGGCGAACTGGTCCGCGATGCCTGACGTGTCTCCCAGTGCTCGGCCGGTCGCACCCTCCTGCTCCGCACGGAGCACGGTACCGGCGGAGTCGACGATGTTGGTCGCGTTGACCGGAGCGCGGTCGACGGCGGAGGGGAGACCGTCCACGGTGGCCTGGATCGCCTGAGGGTCGGCCTTGATGCTCAGCTGTCCGTCGTCATCGACGACCGTGAGCCAGGAGGCGGCGACGGCGGGATCGACCGGGACGGTGCGCTCCTCGCTGACGTAGAAGCCGACGGTGGGAAGCATCGTGTTGAGAGCGCTGGCGGTGGCGCTGGCGTCGTCATCGGAGACGGCCGGTGCGGCTTCCGCGGCGTCTCCCGAGTACTCGAGCGCGCTGCGACCCTCTCCGACCGCTGCCGTGAAGGCGGCGTTGAGGTCGGCGAGGTCGATCCCTGTTCCGGCCTCTGCCGGTGTGATCACGAACGTGCCGCTGGCGGCATCGAAGACGACACCGGCATCCACCGGGTCGTCGAAGCTGGTCGGCACGGCGCCACGCAGCGCGGCGTCCGCCTTCGCGGTGTCGAAGGCGATCTCCGCGGGGACGGGGTCGCCCATCCAGGCGCCGAGGTTCCACAGCGGGTGCTCCGCGAAAGCCTTGTCGGCGAGCGCGGTGGCGTCGACATCCGCACCGAGGTCGGCGCCGGTGAGGACGGTGCCGTCTCCCGCGCCGGTGAGCGTGATCTCGGTCTGAGCGAGGCGGGCGTCGATGGCGTCGGCGGCGGCGCCAGGAGTCATCCAGCCGACCGGGATCCCGGCGACCGTGGTTCCCGGTGCGATCAGGATCATCGACGCGGCTCCGGCGCCGAGGGCGACGACTCCCAGCCCGAGGCCGATCCAGAGGCCGAGGCGACGTTTCTTGGGAGACGGTTCGATCGGAGCCCAGGCGAGCGGCTGGTCACCGGTGGTCGGCGGGACGGTCTCCGTGGGAGCATCCGTCGGCGCGAGCACTGCAGTGGGCGCGGAGTCGTCTCCACGCGCCTCGGCTGCTGCGCCCGGCGCAGAAATCAGATCGGTCACGAACTTCACCCCCCGGCTCTCAAACGTGTCCTGACGTCCAATGGTACGGGATGGGAGGTAACGGGGAGGCAACGGTCCGTGATAACGTGCCTCCCCGCAACGCAGACGTCAGTCGATGATGGCGATGCCGTCGATCTCGACGAGCATCTCCTCGCGCGGAAGGCCGGTGAAGACCGTGGTGCGCGACGGCAGGACGCCATTGGTCGTGTGAGCGGTCACGAAGGCGCCGTACGCGTCGTTCATGATGGGGAAGTCCTCGCGCTTGGTCAGGTAGACGCGCAGCATGACGACGTCGTCGAACGTCGCGCCGGACGCCTCGACGATCGCCTTCACGTTCTCGAGCGTGCGGGTGGTCTGGGCAGCGACGTCCCCGGGGTGCAGGTACTCGTTGGTCTTCGGGTCGACGGGTCCCTGGCCGGAGACCTGCACGAACGGGCCCTTGCGGATACCCTGCGAGAAGGTGTGGGCGGGGGCGGGGGCTGCGTCGGTGGAAACTCGGATCTTCGCGGTCATGCCGCCAGCCTAGTAGCATTGTTAGATGCCTCTACAAATTCCGGATCCCGCTCTCGGCACCTGGACGAAGGGCTTTCCTGCGCACGCAGCGGGACTCCGCCTCTCGCAGGTGGGGGATGCGGATCTGCATCTCTCCGACCTGGTGACGCCGGTGCTGACGGTGCACGAGGGCGCCCTCGCGCACAACGAGGAGACCGTCTTCGCATGGGCGAGAGAGCGCCGGGTGCTCCTCGCACCACACGGCAAGACCACGATGGCTCCGGCCCTCTGGCAGCGACTGCTCGACGCGGGAGCATGGGGGATCTCCGTGGCGACGCCCTGGCAGGCCGAAGTCGCCGTCGACGCGGGCGTCTCGACCGTGCTGATCGCGAACGCGGTCACCGATCTCACTGCGGTGCGTCGCCTGGGGGCACTGCTCGCAGCCGACCCGGACCTGCGCGTGCTGTGCTGGGCGGACTCTCTCGAGGGAGTGGCCATCCTCGCGCGGGGGATGCGCGATGCCGCGCGTCCGCTCGATGTCTTGGTCGAACTCGGCGGCGCGCACGGCCGCACGGGCGCACGGAGCGTGGAGGAGGGCGAGCGGATCGGGGAGGCCGTCTCGGACGCATCCGGGCTGCGCCTCGCCGGCGTCGCGGGATACGAGGGGCCCTTCGGTCCCGATCGCTCCGATGCCTCGGTCGCCGCCGTCGACGCGTACCTGCAGACGCTCGTGGATCTGCACGCCCGACTGGAGTACCCGCACGGTCTCCGTCCGATTCTCAGCGCGGGAGGCAGCGCCTTCCCTGATCGGGCGGCCGCCGTCCTCGCAGCCGTCGGGGACGAGGTGGACGTCGTCCTGCGTTCGGGGGCGTTCCAGATCCACGACGACGGCTTCTACTCGCGCATGTCTCCGTTCGGACCGCTCGTCGGCACCGCGCCTCTGCGCTCGGGGATGCACGCCTGGTCGCGGGTGGTGTCGCAGCCCGAGGACGGCCTTGCGCTCCTCGACGCCGGACGGCGCGATGTGCCCTTCGACCTGGATCTGCCGATCCCGCAGGGGCTGCGGGGGGAGATCACGGCGCTGAACGATCAGCATGCGTTCCTGAGCCTCACGGGCGATGACACGGTCGCGGTGGGCGATGTCGTCCGTCTCGGGCTCTCCCACCCGTGCACCGCCTTCGACAAGTGGAGGGTCGTCGCCGTGATCGACGACCCCGATGCCGCCGATCCGCGCGTGATCGGGGCGGTGGCGACGTGCTTCTGAGTGCCGAGAAGGCGGCCGCCGGACAGGTGCGGGTGTACCGCGGAGCCACCGTCATCGACGGGACGGGGGCGCCCCGGTACGTGGCCGACGTCGCGGTGGAGGGCGCGAGGGTCGTCGCCATCCTCCCGGCCGATGCGGTGAATCCTGAACTCGAGCTCCCCGAACTCGAACTTCCCGAGGGCGCCGTGGAGGTCACGGCAGAGGGACTCGTCCTCGCGCCCGGATTCATCGACATGCACGCGCACAGCGAGCTCGCAGTGCTGAGCGGCGCGGCGCACGACGCCAAGATCCGCCAGGGCGTGACGACCGAGGTGCTCGGTCAGGACGGCCTGGGCTATGCGCCCCTCGACGATGCGGCGGCGGCGATCATCCCCGCGCAGATCGCCGGGTGGAACGGAACTCCGGCCGACGTGCCGTGGCGGACGATGGACGACCTGCTCGCGGCGATCGACGCCGCAGCGGTCGCGAACGCCGCCGTCCTCGTCCCCCAGGGGAATCTGCGGATGATGGTCGTCGGCCACGAGAACCGTCGGGCGACCGCTGCGGAGCTCACCGCGATGGGGGAGATCCTGGGTCGCGCGCTGGACGCGGGAGCCTTCGGGATGTCGAGCGGCCTCACCTACACGCCGGGGATGTACGCGGACACGGCGGAGCTCGAAGCGCTGTGCCGCATCGTCGCCGAGCGAGGAGGCTACTGGGCGCCGCACACCCGGAGCTACGGGGGAGCGGCGCTGGAGGCCTACCGGGAGGCGCTCGACATCGGTCGGCGCACCGGGTGCCCCGTGCATCTCACACACGCGACGATGAACTTCGCCCCGAACCGCGGCCGCGCCGATGAGCTCCTGGCCCTGATCGACGAGGCGATCGAGGACGGCGTCGACGTGACGCTCGACACGTACCCGTATCTGCCCGGCGCCACGACGCTCTCCGCTCTGCTGCCGAGCAGGCTGGCGGAATCCGGCGACCTGCTCGCTGCCGTCTCCGCGCTCGACGAAGCGGGCCGGGAGGCCGTCCGCGTGGAACTGGAAGACGTCGGCTGCGACGGATTCCACGGCGAGAGGGCCGATTGGACGCAGATCCAGGTCTCCGGCACCGTGAACCCCGCCCTCTCGGGTCTGATCGGCCGCACCATCGCCGAGATCGCGACCACGACCGGTCGCCGTGCCGTCGATGTGGTGCTCGACACGATCGTGGAGGACGCCGCCGCCACCGGAATCCTCATGCACATCGGAGACGAGGAGAACGTCCGGACGATCATGCGTCACTCGCAGCACACGGGAGGCAGTGATGGGATCCTGATCGGGGCGCGGCCTCATCCGCGTGGGCGGGGCACGTTCCCGCGGTACCTCGGACACTACGTGCGCGAGCTCGGCATACTCACCTGGGAGGAGGCCGTCCGACACCTGTCGGGGACGCCGGCGCATCGGCTGGGACTCGACCGGGGTGACGCACCTCGGGGCGTCGTCCGGCGGGGAGCGACCGCCGATCTCGTGCTCTTCGACCCGGAGACGGTCGAGGCGGGGGCCACGTTCGACTCCCCCTTCGCACCGCCGCGCGGGATCATCGAGGTACTTGTCGGGGGAGTGCCGGTGGTGTCGGAGGGCGAGGCGACGGGGCGGACCCCCGGACGCGCACTGCGGATGCCGCCCCCGCCGCATCGCGCCACCGTGCCGCACATCGGTGCCCGCATCGATCCGGTCGCCCCCGGATTCGCGTGGACGGAGCGTACGCCGATCCTCTCGGCCCCTGAGCTCGTCGCCGCTGCCGCCCGGCTGGGCGGTCTCGCCGGCGCGGGCGACGCCGAACTCCCGCCGATCCGACTGATGGTCGACGAGAACCTCGGCGCTGAGGCCGCGGCGCGAGGACGTGTCGGTGACGAGGCCTTCCGGGTGAGCGTGAGTGCAGCCGGAGTCGAGATCAGAGGAGGGAGCCCCGCCGGCGTGTTCCGCGGTGCCACCACTCTGCGGCAGCTGCGGGATCCGGACGCCGCATCGGCCCACATCCCCGCCGGGGTGTGGGAGGGAGCGCCCGCGTACAGCTGGCGAGGGACGATGCTCGACGTCGCCAGGCACTTCCGGACCGTCGACGAGGTCCGTCGTCTGGTCGATCTCCTCGCCGATCATCACCTGAACGTGCTGCACCTTCATCTCACAGACGATCAGGGGTGGCGCTTCGAGGTGCCCGGCTTCCCTCGGCTCACGGAAGTGGGCGCGCGACGGGAAGCCACCCAGCTCGGACACGGCCCCTTGTCCACCGTGGAGCCGGGAGTGCACGAGGGCTTCTACACGACAGCGGAGCTGCGAGAGCTCGTCGCCTATGCGCGAGAACGTTTCGTGACCCTCGTGCCGGAGGTCGAGCTGCCCGGACACATCCAAGCGGGTCTCGCCGCGTATCCGGAGCTCGGCAACGTCGACGTCGGAGAGCCTGTGCTGTCTGCATGGGAGCGCTTCGGGGTCAATCCGCGCACCCTCGCCCCGACGGACGAGGCCCTGGCCTTCGGGTTCGCCGCGATCGATGTTCTCTGCGATGCGTTCGACTCGGAGTGGATAGGCATCGGCGGTGACGAGGTGCCGGTGACCGAGTGGGAGCAGAGCGCCGCGGCGGCCGAGCGCATGCGACAACTCGGACTCGAGTCTGCACACGACGTGCAGCCGTGGTTCACGGAGCAGTTCGTCGCGCATGTCCGCGGACGAGGCCGCACGGCACTGGCCTGGGACGAGGTCCTCGAAGGCGACGTGCCCGAGGGCGTGCGCATCCTCGCGTGGCGGGGTCCCGCCGCGATGCGTGAGGCGCTGCGGCTCGGCATCGAGGTCGTCGCGTGCCCCGACCTCGAGGTCTACCTCGACTACCCGCAGTCGGAGTCGGAGGAGGAGCCGATCAGAGTGGGCCCGCCTCTCACGATCGAGCGCGCGTACTCCCTGCGTGTCGAAGACGGCGCTGTGGGCGGGCAGGCGAACGTGTGGAGCGAGCACCTGCCCACCAGGGACCGCGTCGACTTCGCGATGTTCCCTCGACTCGCCGCGATCGCGGAGCGTCTGTGGGACGGCGGGGAGCCGGGACCCTACGCCGACTTCGAGCGGCGTCTGCCGATGCACCTGCGCCGGCTCGCCGCAGCGGGGGTGCGGTATCGTCCCCTTGACGGGCCGGAGCCCGAGCAGCGCCGTCCCGGCGTGCCGGGCAAGCCGCTCACGATCGAGGCGCGGGAGCAGATCGTCGCCGGCCTGGTCGAGCGCCTCATCGGGCGCTCACGCACGGTCGTCGTCGACGATCGAAAGTAATGTAACGTTTCGGTAACCCTGCCAGCGCGTCCGAGGGCAGAGGTTGCGCAAATTTTGTTCGTAAGGTCTACTAACAAACATGTCCGTTTCGGATGAACAGCGTTCCGCATCGCCGTCAGAGTACGCCGGTGCGAATGCGCACGCCTTCGGCCCGGGGCGCCACCTGCGCTCGCGATCAAAGGTGCTGCCAGAGCATGCGCGCGGTCACAACCGCGCACTGGTGCTGCAGACGCTGTACCACGCGGGGGCGATGAGTCGCGCCGACCTCTCCCGGGAGACGGGCCTCACCCGTGTCACCATCTCCGACCTGGTCGCCGAGTTCATCGCCGACGGGATCGTCATCGAGATGGGCGTCCGTGAAGCGGTGGGGCCGGGCAAGCCGCCCATCCTCATCGACATCGATCGCTTCGGCCATCAGATCGTCGGCCTCGATCTCTCCGGCCCCGACGCCTTCACCGGGGCGGTGCTGAGCCTCGACGGAGACGTGCTGGAGCGGCGCGAGGTGCCGCGTCCGAAATCCCCCGACGGGGAGGCGGCATACGCGGCGCTGCGGGAACTCGCACAGACGCTGGTCGAGGCCTCGACTCAGCCGCTGCTTGGCGTCGGCATCGGCACCCCGGGTGTCGTGCGTCCCGACGGGCTCGTCCTGAGCTCTCCCAACCTCGGCTGGACGAACTTCCCGCTGGAGGCGAAGCTCGGCGTCGATCTCGACCTTCCGGTCCTCGCCCGCAACGACGCCAACGCGGCGGTGCTCGCCGAGTACACGTTCGGCGAGGCGAAGGCCGACTTCATGCTGATCAAGATCGGCAAGGGTGTCGGCGCCGGCCTCATCACCGGCAGCCAGCCTCTGCTGGGCAGCCGCTTCGCCGCGGGAGAGATCGGTCACGTCGTCGTCGGTACCGACGGGGGCCCTCGCTGCGCGTGCGGGAAGGACGGCTGTCTCGAGGCGTGGCTCAGCGTGAGTCGGCTCGAGGCGGCGATCGCCGCTGATCCGGAGGCACGCGATGAGATCCTCCGCGATGCCGGGACGCGGATGGCGATCGCGACCGCTCCGATCGTCGCTGCCCTCGACCTCTCCGAGGTGGTGATCTCCGGTCCGGCGGAGCTGCTCGACGGCATCTTGATCGAGGCCGCCATCGCGACGTTGCGCGCGCGCACCCTCGAGGGCGTGTTCGAAGACGTCGTCGTGCGGTTGACGCACCAGGAGGACATCGTCCTGCGCGGAGCTGCGGTCATGGTGCTCTCGGGACAGCTGGGAGTGTCGTGAACGTCATCCGCACCGTGGACGGCACGGCCGGGAGCAGCATCCGATGACGGGTGCGAGCACTGCCGACCGCGCCGGTCGGCCGATTCGAGTGGGCCTGGACGTCGGCGGCACGAAGATCGACGCGGTGGCCGTGGACCCCTCCGGGGCCATCCGCGGACGCCTGCGCCGACCGACGGGTTGGGGCGATGACGCGGTCGTCGAGAGCATCGTTACGGCCGTGAAGGCACTCGCGGAGGAGAACGGGTTCCCCCTTGCCGACGTCGGCTCCGTCGGGATCGGCATCCCCGGCCTCGTCGACGCCGAGACCGGCCGTGTCGACCACGCGGTCAACCTCGGCGTGGAGTCCCTGGACCTCGCCGTCAGGGCCGAACTCGCTCTCGGAGTCCCGTTCCGTGTGGAGAACGACGTGAAGGCCGCGGCCCTCGGCGCTGCGGTGCTGAGCGGAGTCGCCGGTTCCATGGCCTACCTGAATCTCGGGACCGGCGTCGCTGCCGGGATCGTGATCGACGGACGGATCTGGCGCGGCGCACGCGGAACCGCGGGGGAGGTCGGTCATCTCTCCGTCGATCCGCGAGGGCGCCTGTGCGGCTGCGGGCAGTACGGGTGCGTCGAGACGTTCTGCGGCGGAGGGGCGTTGGCCAAGGCCTGGGGGCGACCCGGCACTCTGCCCATCAGGGACATCTTCGATGCGGCGGACGCCGGGGATCCGCATGCTGTCTCCCTCCGTGACGACCTCTATCACGGGGCCGCCGCCGCAGTGCGTGTTCTCGTGCTCTCCGCCGACGTGGAGAGGGTGGTCATCGGGGGAGGGCTCACCGCTCTCGGCGACCGACTCGAGAACGGACTCCGCGCGGCCCTGCATGCCGGCGCGGAGGCCTCGCCGTTCATGCGGTCGCTCCGCCTGGATGAGAGAATCGAACTGCTTCCCGCGGGTTCCCCCGCTGCCGCATTCGGCGCCGCACTCGTCGGCGCCTCCACCACCGAGAAGGAGATCGTCCCGCATGGCTGAGGTCGTCATCGTCGAGAATGCCGAGGCCGCAGGCGCTTTGGTCGCCACCGAGATCGTGGAGCTGATCGCGCGTCGTCCCGACGCGGTCCTCGGCCTCGCAACGGGGTCGACCCCGTTGCCGGTCTACCAGGCGCTGCGCACGCAGCTCGCAGGCCGCGACGTCTCACAGGTGCGTGGTTTCGCCCTCGACGAGTACGTCGGCATCGACCCGGCGCATCCGGAGAGCTACCGCTCGGTCATCACCCGCGAGGTCGTCGAGCCGCTCGGTCTCGACCCCGCGCGCATCCACGTGCCGAACGGCGCGGAGGCCACCATCCAGCATGCGGGTGAGGACTACGACGCGGCCATCGCGGCTGCCGGTGGAGTCGACCTGCAGATCCTCGGGATCGGCACCGACGGGCACATCGGGTTCAACGAGCCCGGCTCCTCCTTCGCATCGCGTACGCGTGTGAAGACCCTCACGGAGCAGACGCGCGAGGACAACGCCCGCTTCTTCGAGTCGATCGACGACGTCCCGATGCACTGCATCACGCAGGGGCTCGGCACCATCCTGGAGGCGCGCCACCTCGTGCTGCTCGCCTTCGGCGAGGGCAAGGCAGAGGCTGTGGCCGGTGCGGTCGAGGGCCCGCTGTCGGCGATCCTGCCCGGATCGGCGATCCAACTGCACCCGCACGCGACGATCGTCGTCGACGAAGCGGCTGCGTCGCGTCTCGCGCTCGCCGACTACTACCGGTACACGTTCGCCAACAAGCCGGCCTGGCAGGGCATCTGAGACGTGCCTGATGCCTGCCCTGGTGAACTCAGTTCGCCGGGGCGGGCCAGGCGATCGGGAGCAGGTGCTCCAGGCTCAGCGGCGCCAGCGGCAGCGTTCCGACGTCTGCGGGCGTGATCCAGCGCAGCTCGGCGAGCTCGGCCTGGACGGCGACGGTCGCGGGATCGATTGAGGTCGCGAAGGCCTCGGCGACGACACGGTGACCCGGTTCGTTCGCTGCGGCGGAGACGAACGTGCCGAGAGGGCGGAGCGCCGCTTCATCGAGCACCACCCCGAGCTCCTCCTCGATCTCGCGGATCAACGTCTGCGCCGGGGACTCGCCGGATTCCGGCTTGCCGCCGGGCTGCATGAACATGGTCGTTCCCTGCTTGCGGACGACGAGCACCCTCCCCGCTTCATCGACGATCACGGCCGCGCTCACGTGGATGTCAGGCATCGGGGCTGAAGACCTTCCCTGGGTTGAGGATGCCGAGAGGATCGAAGACCGCGGCGATCTGGCGCTGGAGTCGCCACTGGTCGTCGCCCAGTTCGTCGGCGAGCCAGCGGCGCTTGAGCACCCCGATGCCGTGCTCCCCGGTGAGGGTTCCTCCGAGGCGGATGGCGGCGCGGAACAGTTCGTCGGCGGCCGCCCACACATGCGGAGGCGTCTGCGTCCCTTCGAAGATGAAGTTCGGGTGCAGGTTGCCGTCGCCTGCGTGTGCCACCGTCGGGATGACGATGTCGTACTCGCGTTCGATGCGGGCGATCTCGTCGAACATCGCCGGCATGGCGCTCCGTGGTACCGAGACGTCTTCGATCAGCGTCGTCCCCAGCGAGGCCATCGCTGCATGCATCGAACGGCGCACCGCCAGGAGGCGCTCGCCCTCGTCGCGGTCGTGCGAGACGACAGTGAGGCCGTCATGGGCGCGCAGGATCGCGGCGATCGCATCCGCTTCGGCCGCGGCGGCCGGACCATCGGTCTGGATGGTCAGCTGAGCTGTTCCCTGATGCGGGATGGGAAGAGCGAGGAGCGCGTGCACGGCGGTGAGGCTCGCGGCGTCCATCAGCTCCATGATGGCTGGCTGCACGCCGGCGGCTGTCACAGCGGCCGAGGCGGCGGCAGCGTGACGCACCCCCGAGAAGGTCGCGGCGATCGTGCAGGTCTCCCCGGGGACGAGCCTGCGGAGCTTGAGGGTCGCGCCCACGACGACGCCCAACGTGCCTTCCGAGCCGACCACCAACGCGGTGAGATCGAGCCCGGTCACTCCCTTGACGCTGCGGTGTCCGAGGTGCAGCAGGCGCCCGTCGGCGAGCACCAGGTCCACCCCCAGCACGGCGTCGCGAACCACCCCGTACTTGGCGCAGAGCAGCCCTCCGGCGCCTGTCGCGATGTTCCCACCCACCGTGGAGATGTCGCGGCTGGCGGGGTCAGGTGGCCACCACAGCCCGTGAGCCGCGAGCACGGCGTTGAGGTCGGCGTTGAGGATGCCGGGTTCGACGACCGCGAGCAGATCGTCGGCACGGATCTCGTTGATCGCGGTCATCCTGCGCAGGGAGAGGACGATCTCGCCCGTACCGGCGTTCGCGGCACCGGCGAGACCCGTGCCGGCACCACGCACCACGACCGGTGTGCGGGTGGCGGTCGCGATGCGCATGGTCTGCTGCACGTGCTCGACCCGCTCCGCATGGATCACAGCGAGCGGTCTGCCGGCGGCAGCGTGCCCTGAGCGGTCGGCTCTGGCTTCCTCGAGCGTCGCCTCATCGGTGTCGACGAGCGCTCCGAGGGACTCCTCAAGGAGCGCGAGCACACTCATGAGGGAGATCTCACGACAATGCGCGCCGGCCGCTGAGCACACCGGCGACCACGGCGACGAGGGCGAAGGCGGTGCCGATGAGTGCCTGCCCCATCGACCACCAGGCGATCGTCACGCCGACGTAGATCAGCAGCTCGACCGCGGCGCGGAGGAACGGGTGCACGCGCAGCACAGGTCGCGGCGAGAGGAAGAGAGCCCACACCAGGATCACCAGTACCGGCGCGCCGATACCGATGACGATGTTCCACGGAAGATCCCAGCTCGCGAAGCCCCACAAGGCCAGAGAGGCGACGGCGACGATGAGGACGACAGCGCGCACGATGTCGAGTGCGGTGACCACCGGACGGTCGACGCCGGGAACGGGAGCGGGATCCGAGGACATGGATCCAGTCTATTCGCCGGTGGGGGCTTCCTCAGCCGGTGCAACGGGCGCCTCCGTGGGCGCTGCTGCGGGCGTGGTCTCGGCCGGCGGAGTCTGGACGGGGGCCGTCTCGACCGGAGCGGGTGCTGCTTCGACCGGTGCCGGTGCTGCTTCGACCGGTGCCGGTGCTGCTTCGACCGGTGTGGGTGTCGGGTCTGACGCGGGTGCCTCCGGCTCGGCAGCGACCGGAGCAGACTCGGACGGCACAGACGACGCGGAAACGTCGCTCGTCGTGGAGGGCTCCGCTGTGGCCGATTCGACCGGAACCACCTCACCCGGAGTCTCGGGGCGGTTGGGCTCGAGATCGAGGAGGGTGGTGACCGCGGAAGGGCCCGTGCCGGACGCGAGGACGTAGCGGAACGTGACGGTCGTGAGGTCGGCGTCGATGAACTGCCAGAAGGTGGGACGGAGATCGATGACGCCGAAGCCGGACTCGTCGAGCAGGATGCTGTCGCCTCCGCCGGTGCTGTCGTCCAGGAGCGCCTCGACCCTCTGGCCGGCCACACCCGAGACCGGAATGCTGTAGTGGACCTGGAGTCCGTTGAACCAGATGGTGGCGGTCTGCCACGTAGGTGCCTCCGTGGGGGCGACCGGACCCACGGGGTCGACGGGGTCCACCGGATCGACGGGGTCCACCGGGTCCACCGGGTCGACGGGATCTACGGGGTCCACAGGGTCGACCGGGTCCACGGGATCGACAGGCGGGACGACGACCGGCGGAACGATGACCGGCGGGGCCGTGACGGGCGGGACGGTGGCGGGCGGTACAGGAACGGGTGCGCCCGCCTGATCTGCGCCGGGCTGAGGTTCTGCGGCCGGCGGCGCTGGGGTCTCGTCGGGGACGGTGACCGGGGGTTCGATGACGACGGGCTCGTCGAGGTTCATCGTCTCGTCGGGTCCGACATCTGCAGAGATCGAGGACGGGTCCTCGTCGCCGGCGTTCGGAAGCGACGTCGCGGGATCGGCACCGGCGAGCCCGGGGACGATCGCGGCGGCGGCGACGACACCGGCCACGACCAGAGCGGCGGATCCCACTCCCACCAGTGCACCGATACCGGTGAACATGCCACCTGCGGATCCGGCTCCTGACGAAGCGCCGGCCGTTCCACCCGCTGAGCCGCCGGCACCGGAACCAGAACCGGAACCGCCGGCCGCGGCGAGACCGGTTGCGGCATGCGTGGCGCCGGGGTCGCCGGCGAAGACGGCGCCGGGAATGCTGGACGGCATCGCCGCCAGGGCGACGATCGGCGTGCCGGCGCCCTGGAGCGTGGCGAGGTACCCCGCGGCGCCCGTGACGCCGAGGACGAGTGGCAGCAGCACGAGGGCCAGACGCTTGGAGACGTCCTTCGCCTCGGCCGAGACGATCATGCACCGCGCGCACTCGTCCAGGTGCAGTTCGAGGCGCTTGTGATCGCGAGTGCTGAGGTTGCCGCGCGAGTACGCGCCCAGGTGCTCGATGGTCCACTGGCACTCTGAGCCGTCTTCGGCGCTGCGCAGATGGGCCTGGATCCACGCTTCACGCAGGCCTTCGCGGGCGCGGAAGGCCAACTGCGACACGGCGCCGGCCTTCATGCCGAGCAGGGGCCCGACTTCCTGCGGCTTCATCTGCTCGATCTCGGTGTACCAGAGCACCTCCTGCCAACGGGAGGGGAGGCTGCGGAACGCCTGAGCGGTGAGGCTGCGGTCGAGTGCCTCGCTCGCAGCCTGGTCGGTGCTGTCGGGGTCGGCGACGGTGTCGAGTTCGTCGATCGCCGTCTCGCGGCGCGCGCGCCCCCACCCTGCGGCCGTGTTGCGGATGCTCGTGAAGAGGTAGGCGCGGAACGAGCCGTTGGGGCCGCCGCCTTTGAGGATCGCCTGATAGATGCGCGTGTACGACTCCTGAACCAGATCGTCCGGGTCGATCGACGAGGTCACGGAGCGCGCGACGGAGAGTCCGGACGGATAGTGTCGGCGCCAGAGTTCACCGAACGCCCCCGTGTCTCCCGAGCGGGTGCGGAGGATCAGGTCGGCGTCGCCGATCGTTTCGTCGTGAGTCGTGTTCTCTTCGTGCACAATCATCCATCTGTCGCGGGGCGCAGCTGCGCCTCCACCGGAAGAGACGCAGGAGAGCGCCTCTCATCACGCGACTTCATCATTCTCTCGCGAATCTCCCAGGTAAGCCACCCTCCGTCGGAACTCCAAGCGGATGCCCGGCTTCGGGCACTGTCACCGCCCAGCGGGCGTGCGATGTGCGGGGCCGGAGATCGACGACGTCTTTTCGGGCTGTCGAAGTTTTTTCGGGAAGTCGCGTAATGAATCGGGATGTTCCACGTCTCATCCCATGTAGACAGCCGTAGCGATCCCACCGGGGGGCGGGATCCAGGCACTGGTGCGGGGGGTATTCGCGC
>NZ_SCOG01000013.1:0-94318 GCF_005502545.1 Microbacterium sp. Beta | reverse complement strand
CGACGCCGGCGTCGGCGAGCACCCGTGTGAAGGGGGTGAGGTCCATCGGATCCTCGGGGAGGACCACGTACACCGCCCCGGCACCGTCGAACAGCGACGGCCAGGTGCTCGCGTCGTCCCAGTCGAACCGCCACGGCGAGCGGCGGGAGGCGCGTCGCACCCGCACATCCGCGGCCTCCAGCAGATCCGCCACCTGCGAGCCCGTCGTTCCGGTGGCTCCGAGTACGACGACCGGGGCCCCTTCCTCTTCATGAAGTGTCATGCCTTCCATGCTCGAAGCCGTCGCCACCGCGGCCCATGGCCTGACGCTTCGCGTGCATGTTCACGGCTCTCGCCCGTCGAACAGGTTGCCCTTGGTCGTCGAGTCTCCGGCGGCAGCGGATTCCTGACCTCTTCTGCACGGTGCTTCTGCACGGTGCTTCTCCACGCCATTCGCTCCACAGCCACCGGGATGACAGCACGCCACGACCGGAATACCGTGACAACCTTGCCCTCCGGAATCAGACTGGAGGCATGCGCTTGGACGATCCGCAGGTATGGACTCTGATCGGCGTTTTCGCAGCAGTGATGCTGGGCGGCATGACGCTGATGACGACGCAGCTCAGCCGGGTGATCCGCGCCGAGGTCGACCGCGTCGAAGGCACGCTCTCGGCGAAGATCGACCGCGTCGAAGGCACGCTCTCGGCCCGGACCGATGGGCTCCATGCCCGGCTCGACCGCATCGAGACCAAGGTCGACGACCTCGACAGGGAACTCACGAACCTCGCGACCCGCTTCTGGCGATCGCAGTGACGTGCAACGACCGATCAGATCGTCACGTCTCCCACCAGGTTGACCTTGATCCCCATGCCGTCGAACATCGCGGCCTTCGCGATCAGGGCCTTGTCCGCGGTCTCGGCGTCGGGCGCGTAGACGAGCTGCGCGTGGTTCGCCTTGTGCCGTGCCATGAACTGGTCGCGCGAGACGCCGTGCAGCACCACGTGGGCGATCGGCCACTCGGGGTTCGTGGCATCCTTCCGCCGCTGGGTCTCCTCCGCCGGCAGCTCGACCACCGACGCCCGGAAGATGTCGGCCTGCAGGATGCCCTCGGCGATGAACACTCGGGAGAGCACGACCTCGCCGGGCTTCGAGACGCCGTTGATCGTGGCGCCGCCCGCGGGGAAGAACACATGACCCTGCCGCCATCCCTCCGCGTGCTGCCAGCCCCCGAGGTGCGATGCCGGCACCGACCCTGAGATCTCGTAGACCCAGACGAACTGTCCGTCGTAGTCCTCGCCCCAGCGGACGTCGTGCAGCGTGTTGTCGGGCACGAGCCCCATCGCGCGCCACACCCGGTCGGTCACGAGCGCGTCCACGGCGACGCCCTCGTCGGCCTCGTTGAAGTGCGGGAAGGCCCGTCCCTCGTGCAGAACGCGAGAGCCGTCGCGCGAGGTCACCGGCGGTCGCTCGGTCGAGTTCAGAATGCCCTCGGCCAGGTCTGAGGCGGGCACCAGGTCCTTCAGCCCCTGCTGGTACTGGATGCCGACCGCGTCGAGTCCGAAATCGTCGGCGATGCGGAGCGCGGCGATGTACATCTTCAGCTGCCACTGCACCTGGTCGCGGGTGAGCTCGGTGACGCCGTCCTCGCCGTAGCGGAACGTCATCCCCGCGTCGATCAGCCAGTCGTAAGCGGCATCGGCCTCGTCTTCCGTGACGTCGAGCATCTCGGCGTACAACGCCGACTGCGAGAGGCGCTCCTTGTAGATGCCGGTCGGGTTGAGCAGCTCGTCGTCGAAGATCGCGTTGTACATGCCCATGCAGCCTTCATCGAACACGCCGATGATCGCCTTCTCGGAGAGCAGCTGTGCCGCGAGCGCTTCGCCGAGCTGCTTCTCCGGGCTGTCCGGCAGTGCGGGCAGCGATCGGACGTGCGAGCTGTCGTGCGTGATGGCGCCGGACTCCGTCCATTCCTTGATGCCGTCGGTGAACCACTCATCGGCGAAGTCGACGGACCAGGTGGTCGCGTAGGGCTTGCCCATCTTGGTCAGACCCGCGTTCAGCCCGAGAAGGCCGACGAGGCCCGGCCAATCGCCGGCGAAGTTCGCGACCGTGAGGATCGGCCCCTCGTGGGATCGCAGTCCGGCGAGCACATGGTGCGAGTACTGCCAGTTGGCGATCGCGACGATGAGCGGCGCGTCGACGGGGATGCGCGTGAACACCTCGAGGCCCATGCGCTGGCTCGAGATGAATCCGTGCCCGGTCTCGGGGTCGACGCCGAAGGGCCGGACGACCTCCCACCCGAGGGCGTTCAGCACTCCGGTGACGCCGGTCTCCAGCTCGACCTGGGTGGGCCACCCCGCCACGTTCGCCGACTCACGAAGGTCTCCGGACGTGATGAGATACGCGGTCTTCGGAGCGGTCGTCGGGCGGGATGCCGTCGTCGGCAGGGTGTAGGTGGTCATGATGCCTCCGGGGTTGGGGTCGGGGTGAGCCGGGAACGATGCGTATCCCCGGCTCGGAGTCGGATGTCGCGGCCGACGGTCCGGCCGCGCAGCCGCAGGTCTGCGACATCGAGCGTGCCGCCGTCGAGATGGATGGCCAGCTCATGCTCGTCGATCTCGACACGCCCCCAGCCGGTTCCCGTGGTGAACAGGCTGCGGAGATCACCGCCGGTCGCCGGAGCGAAGGAGAGCTCGCCGCTTGGGGCTTCCCACTGCACACCGCTCGCTCCGAGCAGAAGCGCCCACGACGCGAGCGATCGTGCGTAGTGGTTGCCGCATTCGATCTCGTTCCACGGACTGCGGTGACGCCCGTCATACCGCCCGCGCAACGAACGCTCGACGAGGATCGCGTCATCGACGCGGCCGGCATAGAGAAGCGAGGCCGCGACCTGATGCTCGACTCCCGTCCACACCTCGTCGGAGTAGACGAAGGGGATCGCCGGGCGTCCACCGTGCGGCCAGGATGCGAGCAGGAGCCCACCTTCGTCGTTCAGGGCGTAGACGCGCTGCGTGCTCTCGTGCGCAGACAGGTCGTCACGGTGATTGTGCGCCACGATCGCGGCAAGCGCCGAATCGACTCGTTCCGGGGGAAGAATGTGCCCGAGGCCGTTCACGAATGCGTGGAACTGCCCGAGGAGCTGATCCGACAGCACGCCATCGCCGTACTGGTACCGGTGCGCGTCGGCATCGCCGATCACCTGGCGGTAGTACTCACCGTTCCACAGCGTCTCGTCCATCGCCGCGGCGACATGGTCCGCTCGAGCCGACCATGCCTCCGCCCGCCGGTCCTCACCGAGATGGGCAGCCATGCGCGCACCCGCCCGGAGCGCCGCGAGGTACACGCCGTTCGCGAGGGGCTCTGCCCCGTGGAACTCGATGTCGTAGGTGTTGTGCATCTCCCCGTCGAGGAGCCCGTCTCCGTCGCGATCCCATTCCCTGATCGCGTAGTCCAGGGTGCGAGCCGCTGCGGGCCACAGTTCACGCAGGAAGTCGTCGTCTCCGCTGAAGCGCCATTCCCGGTGCAGGCGGAGCAGAGTGCCGAGCTGTCCGTCGACGGCCGGACCCATGAACCAGGAGGGACCTCCGAAGACGCGGTTGCCGCGGAACTTCTGCGCCCCGGACTCGTCCGTCTCGAGCAGATACTCCACCCGCCGAGCACTTCTTTCGAGCGAGGGGAAGAGCCAGGCGAGGGTCTGCGCATACGACCACACGTGGGTACAGGTTCCCTCGCACGAGCCGCCGTGATCGAAAGATCCCTCCCACGCCGCGAACACCGGTCCATCGCCCAGCTCGGAGTTCGGGGATTCGATGACGAAGCCGGTCGTGGAACGGGCGGCCGCGATGTTCGCTCCGATCGCATCGATCAGCACCGGATCGAGACTCCCGCCGTACAGCGCCTCGACGAACGCATCCGTCGTCTCCTCGAGCTCTGCGAGGTGCGCGTGCACGTGGGCAGCGGCGGCCCAGGCATCCGGCCACAGCGTCGCGTAGTGGTTCCGCACGATCTCGTCGAGGTTCGGGTCGGCGAACACGATATGCCCGTTCCACCCACGACGACGATTCGGGAAGCTCCACGACAGCACGAACTCGAAGTCGCGGCTCTCACCGGGAGCGAGGACGTGCACGATGCCGAGCGAGCCGGTGCGCAGACGGGGAAGCTTCGCCAGCATCTCCGCTTCGGTCAGCGGCGCGGCGTCCGGGTCGGCATCGGGTTCGGCGAAGAGCCCTCTGGGCCGATCCTCCAGCGTGAGCCTCGGCTCCGCCGCGAGCAGCCCGTCGTCAGTCAGATCGTTCCAGAACAGCCGTGCACCGTCGGGCCAGTAGCTGGTGACCCACTGCGGCTTGGCGGTCGTGGCCGCATCCGTCGTGGTGAGGCTCAGCGTCCCGTAGCCGAAGTCATCCTCGGGCAGATCCACCCCGAAGTCGAGTCCGCGCACCTCGCCGTCGTCGCGCCAGCGCACCGTCTGCGTCGCACGCATCCCCCATGGCGCATCCGGCCCCGGGGTGCCACGCCCCGCCGTGTGCGAGATGCTGCCCACGACCGTGACCGCCACCGGGACCGACCCAGGGTTCGTCACGCGGTAACGCAGCACCGCTGCCGGGATGCCGGACTCGTCCGCGTCGAGAGGCACCAGGGGTGTGAAGGCGTGCAGCGAGACGTCGACCGGCAGGACGGCGTCGCTGAAGTCGACGTCGACCACCGGGTACTCGCCGTGCAGCGTCGCGGCATCGAGTCGCGGGAGGCCCGCGAGCTGGTCGAACGCGTAGCCCGCGTCTGCATCGTGACGCCCGCCGAGCCGCGCTTCGAGCACTCGGGTGACCGCGTCGCCGCCCTCCGGAGCCGCGTGGATCGCGAAGAAGGAGTGCGGGTTGCGACGCCCCTTGTCCGGAAGGTTCTCGAGCTCCCAGTCGCGCAGCTCTCCCCTGGCACCGATCGACACATTGCCCGTCCCGATGCCTCCCAGCGGGAACGCCGTCGCCTGCGACGTGTGCGGGATACCGCGGGCGCGCCGTTCGCGGGTCATGCGGATGCTCCGCGCTGCGTGTCTGCGAGTTCGTGCACGACGTCCTTCGAATCCGCGTAGAGGCGCACGTATCTGTCGAACAGGTCGTCGTAGGCCGGGCGCAGCGCCTCATCAGGCCGGATCGTCTCCGCGACGGGGTTCCAGTCCGTGATCACCGGCGTCTCGTCAGGCGCGGCGATCGCGGTCGCGGCGAGGAAGGCCGCACCGTAACTCGCGCCGATCGTCGTCTGCGGCACCTCCTGCACGAGACCTGTCACATCGGAGACCACCTGCAGCCAGAGCCGCCCCTGGGTGCCCCCGCCCACCGCGACGATCCGACGAATGTCGGCACCCGCCGCGCGCATGGTCTCCACGTTGTGGCGCACGCCGAGCGCCGTGGCCTCGAGAGCGGCACGATAGAGATCGCCTCGCGTGTGCTCGAGCGTGAGTCCGGCGATCACGCCCCGGGCATCAGGGTCTTGGATCGGGGTACGCTCCCCGGCGAAGTACGGCAGCACGAGCAATCCCCTCGCACCGGGTGGAGAGAGCTCCGCCTCTGCCAGCAGCTCGGGGTAATCCGCCCCGGTCAGATCCTTCAACCAGGCGGTCAGCGCGCCGGACGTGGAGAGCCCGCCCGCGAGGTTGCGTGTGCCGGCGAACGCTCCCGCAGTGGTCCACATCGACGGGGTGCGCAGAGTCTCCGCCCCCGTCGCGACCAGGAACATCGTCGTCCCGTACATGAGCATGAGGTCGCCGACCTCGTGCGCGCCGACGCTGACCGCCTCCGTCCAGGCGTCGATGCTGCCCGTGATCACGGGTGTTCCCGCCGGGATGCCGGTTGCCGCTGCCGCGGCGGCGGTGACCTCTCCTGCCAAGTCGCCCGCCCAGAGCAGTGCGGGCTGCTCGATGCCGCCCGCGTACAGCTCCCACCACGGCCCGTACCAGCTCTCGGCCTCGATGTCGTAGAACGGCGAGACCTGACTCGCGGACTGGTGGTCGAGCACATACGCCCCGGTGAGGTTCCTGGTCAGCCACGACGCCGGCATGAAGAGGCGTCGCGCACGCGCCAGGGCCTCCGGCTCCTCATCCCCGATCCAGGCGATCTTGGGGCCACCTGCCTGCGAGGTGAGCGTCGATCCGCCGACGCGCGTGATCTCCTCGATGCCGAGGTCGGCCGTCATCCGATCGATCTGCGCCGTCGAGCGTGTGTCGACGCCATAGAGGATGGCGGGACGCACCGGGCGGTCATCCTCGTCGGCGAGGAGGATGCACGGCCCCATCCCGCTCACACCGACTCCGACCACCTCGGCATCGGGCACCGTCTCAAGCAGCTCGCGAGAGATCGAGACGAACTCGTCCCACCACACGTCGCCGTCCATCTCGACCCAGCCGGTGTGGGGGCGGCGGACCTCGTGCGCACGGCTCGCCGACGCGATGATCGTGCCGTCGACCCCCACCAGCACGCCTTTGCTGCTGGACGTGCCGATGTCCACCCCGAGGGTGCAGCGCATGGTGTCCTCCTTGAAACCGGGCACAGAATCTGAAACCTGTGGCCACTTTATGCGAAATCGATTTCACATCGCAAGAAGATCCGACCTTTCCTGCACGATCTGCGGGGAGCGCGCGCTCTCCACTCTTCACGGGCTCGAGCCCGAGCCGCACTGGAATACCGTGACAATCTGAGGACTCCCCCGCAGGATGGAGCCATGCAGATGAACGAACCCCAGGTCTGGACTCTGATCGGCGTGTTCGCTGCCTTCATGCTGGGGGCGCTCACCGTCCTCATCCGCCAGAACGACAAGATGACATCGTCCCTCCGGCGCGAGCTGGGATACCGGTTCGAGACGATGGAGACGAAGCTCCAGGCAATGGAGACGAAGTTCGAGGCGATGGACGCGAGGGTCGACACCCGATTCGACGCTCTGGAGGCGACGTTCGACGCGCGACTGGGCTCTGTCGATCGACGACTCGAAGAGCTCGACAAAGAGGTCGCCCACCTGGCGACCCGCTTCTGGGGCTCCCGCTAGACCCGCTGGCTGGCGGGTTGGATCTCGTTGCGCAGCACCACGGTGCGCGAGGGCTGCCGGTCGCCCTTGATGCGCTCGAGCAGCATCCGCGCCGCCGTCACACCCATGTGGCGCGCCGGCAGGCGAACGACGGTGACGGCGGTGGGAGACAGCGTCGTGAAGGGCAGTGACCCGATCACGGCGACACCGACCTGCGGCGGAGTGAGCCCGTGCTCGGTGAGCACCTGGATGGCGCCGACGCCGATGAGGTTGTTCCCGGCGACCACGGCATCGGGCGGCTCGGGAAGCGCGAGGAGCTCCTCCATAGCGGCACGGCCCCCCTCCACGCGGAACGTCGCGAATCGTGCGAGCTCGTCGAGGTCGAGGTCGGGCTGAGCCGCAGCGAGCACGGAGCGCCATCCTGCGGCTCGCTCCGCCGCGGTATCGATGTGCTCGGGCCCGCCGATATAGGCGATGCGACGATAGCCCGCGTCGATCAGATCCTGCGTCGCGGACGTGCCCGCTGCACGGTTCGCCATCACGACACCGTCGATGTCGTACGTGGTGCTGCGGTCGACCGCCACGACGGGACGCCCCGTCGCGAGGATGCCCTCGAGGTTGGACCGCTCGTCGGCGGTCGCGATGATGATCCCCGACATGTGCTCGGAGATCGCGATACGGAGGTATGTCGCCTCCTTCTCCATCTGCGCGTCGGAGTTGCACAGGACGACCGAGTAGCCCGCCTCGGAGGCGACGTCTTCGACCCCTCGCGCCATCTCCGTGAAGTAGGGGTTCTCGATGTCCGGGATCACGAGCGCGATGACCTCGGAGCTCTGGCGTCGGAGTGTACGAGCCGTGCGATTCGGCGTGAAGTTCAGCCGGGCCGCGGCGTCGCGCACGGCGGCCACCTTCTCCTCGGACACGCTCGTGCCGTTGAACACACGCGAGACGGTCGCCGGGGAGACACCCGCGAGTTCCGCGACGTCATAGATCGTGGCCATGCACCCTCACTGCCTGCCCGGACGCGCCGGACGTGAAAGCAACAGTATCGCGCACACCTCGATTCTCTGGCGTTCTCATCTGAAATCGATTACATTGGCGCCCATGACTTCCTCTGCTTCTGATCTGGTATCCCTCGCAGCGCTGCGACCGGTGCAGACCCGATCGATCTCCCCCGAGAACTTCGACGGATCCGCTGGGGGCGGTGGCCGCGCGACCGAGGGCACGGGCGCGATGAACGCTCGTGACCTCGGTCCCGGTTGGAAGATCTCGCCCAGCATGGACATAAAGGCCGGCGAGACGCTCGAGCTCGCGAACATCACCGGTGCGGGCAAGATCACCCACCTCTGGATCACGACCCATACCGACAACTGGCGCACCCTGCTGCTGCGCGCATATTGGGACGGCGCCGACGAACCCGCCGTCGAGGTGCCGTACGGCGACTTCTTCTGCAACGCCTGGGGAGTCTTCGCGCAGGTGAACTCGCAGACGATCGCTGCGAACCCGCACGGCGGATTCAACTCCTACTGGCCGATGCCGTTCAAGGACGGCGCCAGACTGACCCTCGAGAACACCTCCGTCGTCGACGTGCGTGTCTACTACCAGGTGACCTACGAGGTCGGAGGCGACCACTCGAACGACGCGTACTTCCACGCGCAGTGGCGTCGATCGAACCCGCTGGCCGATCTCACCCCGCACGTGATTCTGGAGGGCGTCGAAGGGCAGGGTCAGTACGTCGGCACGTACATCGCCTGGGGCGTGAACTCCAACGGATGGTGGGGCGAAGGCGAGATCAAGTTCTACCTCGACGACGACACCGACTATCCGACGATCTGCGGCACGGGGACAGAGGACTACTTCGGCGGTGCCTGGAACTTCGACATCCCCGGCCAGGGCTACACGGAGTTCTCGACTCCCTATCTGGGCATGCCCCAGGTGATCCGTCCCGACGGGCTGTACGTGTCGCAGCAGCGCTTCGGCATGTACCGCTGGCACCTGCTCGACCCGATCCATTTCGCGACCGGTATCCCGAAGGTCGACATCCAGGCGCTCGGATGGCGCAGCGGTTGGCGGTACCTACCGCTGCGCGACGACATCGCCTCCACAGCACTGTTCTACCTCGACCGCCCGACCGCGCGGCGCCCGAAGACGCCGACGGCCGACGACCTGGAGGTGCACCTAGGCACAGCCCCGGTGCCGGACATCGGCGCCACTCCGCCCCGCGAGCCTCAGGACTGAGCGCGGCGGCTCTCAGGCGAGCCAGGCAGGGGCACGACCGCGAAGCAGGGCGCCGTCGATGGAGAAACGGCCGGCTCCCGTGAGCGCCAGCGCGAGCGCGGCGACACCGAGGACCGCGACGAACTCGTAGCCCCCGTCCCCAACCCACAGCCCGGCGGGGAGGTGCACGAGGAGAAGCGCCACCGCCATGTCGATGGTGAGCAGGATGCCGACCGGCCTCGTGAGGAATCCGATGATCAGAAGAATGCCGCCGACGAGCTCGAGGAACGCCACCAGCGGGGCGGCGATCTCGGCGAACGGCACTCCCATGCCGGCGAAGCTGCCGATGGTCCCGGGCAGCGTGAACTCGAAGATCTTCTGCGCGCCGTGGGCGGCGAAGATCGCGCCGACGACGACCCGGAGGGCCAGGAGGCCGGTCGAGGCGGCGGCAGAGGGGGCTTTGGTGTTCGTCATGAGGAGTTCTTCCTTCGTGGCAGGACACCCGCGCGCCAGGCGCGGAGCAGGGTCGTTCCCTGCTCCCCAAGCTAGGAAGCGTTGCTTTCGGTCTCCTGGACGCGCCCGCCTACACCAGCCCCTGCACGCGGAACTGCTCCGAGTGGTACACGCTGTTGTTGCCCGTGTTCCATTGGCTCACGCTGAGGTGCAGGTCCGACAGGGTCGACCCGGGGATGATGTAGCCGCCGTAGAGCTGCGCGACGTGCGAGGCATCTTCCGTGTTCCACTCGGTGCCGGTGAGGAGAGTGGTCTTCGTGGCCGTGTAGAGGTTGTCGGTCGGCGTGTTCAGGACCATCGCGTCGATCCGATACGCGCCGGAGTTGAACCAGGTGAGAATCCACTTCCCGCCGAGCGGTCGCAGGCACATCTCACCGAACTTGCCGCCGAGCACCTCGGTGACGGGCTTGCCCCACCCCCATGAACCGTTCGCGAAGCCCCACGGTTGATAGGCCGAGAGCGTCGTCATGTTGTTCGACGGCACCCGGTACAGCACGATGCCCTTGTCGCGCTGGAAGCCCGTGCCGTAGATGTACACGTAGCCGTCGTTGCCCTCGCCCCACGTGATGCACTGGAACTTGCCGCCCGCCATATCCGCGGGGAACTGCAGCCCCGTGTGCTGCCAGGACGCGCCGTTGTCGTCCGACTTCCAGAGTTCCGTCCAGCGCACGGCTCCGAACTGAGGGCCATTGACGATCGCGTGCAGATACATTCGCGATCCGACGGTGATCACATCGGAGGGGATCACTGTCGTGAAGTAGGCGTCGTGCGGGTAATACCAGAGCTGCGGAGCGACGCCCTGCGTGTTCGCTCCGGCACCCGCGCTCCCGTTGAACGTGACCCCCGCGGCGAGGTTCGTCGTCGAGGAGTAGAGAGCGACGGGGGAACGCCAGTTCGCGCCGCCGACACCATCGGCCCACGTGTCGCCGAACATGAAGAGCATCCGACCATCCGGTGTGCGAGCGGGGATCCCGAGATCCGTGGCCCCGATGCCGTACTGCACGGGGCTCTGCGTGCCGGCGAGCACCTTGACCCTCGTCACGGACAGTCCGGCGGCGGCCGCGGGAGCGGGCCGGCCGGTCGCAGCCAGGAACGCCGCTCCCGCTACCACCGCTCCCTGCAGGACGCCCCTGCGGCTGAGCCATGACTCCTGGTTCTGCTCGATCTCCATCGATCTCTCCTCTCGCTGCCGCCGGGTGGCGGGTGCCGGTGGTGCTGCAGAGTGCTGCTATTTCAGGCCTGCCATCTTGATATTGCCGATGATCTGACGCTGGAAGATGAGGAACAGGATGATCACCGGCGCTGCGGCGAGCACGGACCCGGCCATCAAGAGGCCGAGCTCGGTGCTGCGCTCGGAGCGGAACGTCGCCAGATACTGCTGGAGCACGAACCGCTCCGGCGAGGTGATCGTCAGGATCGGCCAGACGTACGAATTCCAGTACGCGAGGAACGCGGTGATCCCCATCACGACGAACGGCGGCTTCGACAACGGCAGGAAGATGCGTACGAAGATGCCGAAACGACCGCAGCCGTCGAGCATCGCGGCCTCTTCCAAGCTCTTGGGGATGTTCAGGTAGAACTGCCGGATGAAGAACACCATGCCGGCGCTCGCAAGCCCGGGGATCACCAGCACGGCCAGCGTGTCGAGCATGGAGAGGCGGGTGACCACGATGAAGCTCGTGAGCAGGATCGTCATGCCGGGGATGAACATCGTCGTGATCACGATCGCCCAGATCGTCTTCTTGAACCGGAAGTCGAGGCGTGCGAAGGCGTAGGCGGCGAGCGAGTTCACGGCGAGACTGCCCACGGTGAACAGCACGGCACCGAAGAACGTCCACAACAGAGTGCGCAGGAACGTCGGATCGGCCAGGATCTGCGCGTAGTTCTGCCAGAGCCACACCTCGGGGAAGAACTGGAAGGGGGTCTCCACGACCTCGGTCTTCGACTTGAAGCCGGCGATCACCATCCAGGCGAGCGGAAACAGCGACGCGATGACGAACAGCGCACCCAGGATCACCTTGCCGATGACGACGAGCCAGCCTCCGGCGCTGCGCGGCGGCCTGGTCGAGCGAGGTTCTCTGCCGGCGAGCACGATGCGCGTGGTCTCCTGCATGACGGCCATCAGTCCACCAGCCTCTCGGAGTTGACGAACTTGAAGACGAGGGCAGAGATCGTACCCAGCACCACGAACAGCAACAGCGCCGCGGCGATCGAGTAGCCGACGTTCACATCGTTGCGGAAGTGGTTGAAGATGAACAGGTTCGGCAGGGTCGTGGAATCCAGCGGACCGCCCTGGGTCATGACGAGGGGCAGTTCGAACTGCTGGATCGCGGCGACGAAACCGGTGATGAGCAGGTACAGCACCACGTTCTTCATCTGCGGGATGGTGATGTACGCGGTCTTCTGGCCCCAGTTGGCCCCCTCCATCGCCGCCGCCTCGTAGTACTCCGCCGGGATGTCGACCATCGCGGCGACCATGATCAGCGAGGTCAGTCCCATGCCCAGCCAGATCGCTGGGACCGCGATGGCGAGGAGCGCCCACTTGGGATCACCTATCCAGGCGATCGGCTCGATGCCGAAGGTACCGAGGAAAGCGTTGAGGAGTCCGCCGGAGTAGTTGTAGATCAGCACGAAGATGATCGACGCGATCACGGCGGAGATGATCGTCGGGATGTAGATGCTGACCTTCAGGAGGCTGGCCGCCCGTCGAGACACGGTCACGACGAGGCTTGCGAAGAGGAACGCCAGCACGAGCATGATCGGCACGGTGAGGAGCACGAAGGCGAAGCCGCGACCGATGGTCGCGAGGAACAGCGGATCCTTGAGCACGTTGGCGTAGTTGCGGATGCCGACGAACTCCGGGTCCTTGTAGAAGCTCCAGTCCTGGAATGACAGGTATCCGGCGTAGATGGCCGGCCAGATCACGAAGATCCCCAGCAGCACCACCAGCGGCAACAGGAACCAGTACGCGGTCCTGTTGTCGCGATAGCGGTAACGGTTCTGCCGCTGCCGGATCGCCCGGCGTTCCTGCACAGCCTGATTGGCCATATCCACCTCGTCGTGATCTCGTGTCCTTCACTGTTCGGGGGCCGGGGCCGACCCCCGAACAGTGAGCGACGTCAGTTCTTTGGTGCCTTGTCGGACAGCCCGTCGCGGTCGATGACGGTCTGGATCGCCGCATTCGCGGTCTTGATCGCGTCATCCACCGAGGCGGAGCCCTTCATCACGGATTCCATCGCCGTGCCGACGGCGAGATTGACATCCCAGGGGTAGGTGGAACCGGGGATGGCGTCCGGCGCGATGTCGTCGACGATGATGCTCGACCACGGAGCGTCAGCGGCCTCTTCGCTCGCCGCGACGGCATCCTGCACGGACTGACGCACCGGCACCTTGGTGAACTGTGTGTCGACGAAGAATGGGACGAGGTTCTGCGGCTCGCCGCCGATCGCCCAGGCGAGGAATTCGCCGGCGGCTTCGGGGGCCTTGCTCTTCGCGTCGACAACCCAGGTGAAGTTGCCCATCGTGGTGGCTGTGCGGCCGTCCGCATCCGACGAACTCGGGAAGGCACCGACGCCGGTCTTGCTGAGCAGGTCGGTGTAGTCCGAGCCGATCTCGGACATCATCCACGAACCGGACACCTTGAAGGCGACCTTCTGCTGACCGAAGTCCTCGCCTGCGACGTATGCCGCGAGAGGCTGCTTGGGCATGTATCCCTTGTCCCACAGCTGCTGGTACTGCTCCATCAGGCTCCGGTAGCCCTCGTTGTCGATGTCAGGGGCGGTCCAGTCGTCGGTGAGCGCCAGGTGTCCGGCGAAGTTGTACTGCTGTCCCACGGTCGACCACGCCATTGTCACCGCATCCTGCGCCGGCGAGATGCAGTACTGCCCGTCGGAGAGCGTCGGCTGGATTTTCGCGCAGGCGGCGAGGAGATCGTCCCATGTCGCCGGGGCGCTCCCTGAATCGACACCGGCAGCGTCCAACATGTCCTTGTTCCAGAACAGCACGGTCTGAGGCTCGAGCAGCAGTGGATAGGCATAGTGCGTGCCGTCGATCTCGGAGATCGATTTCGCGTTGTCGAGGATCTCGTCGAGGGCGTCCTTCGGGACGATGGAGTCGAGTTCGTGCACCGATCCGGCGTTCACGAGGTCGTAGAGGTTGGCGGAGCTGGTGTAGACGTCCGGGGCCTTGCCGGCGGCCTGGGCCGCCTTCATCTTCTGGTCCCACGCGTCGGCGGGCACCTCGGTATCGACGACCTTGATCTTGTCCTGCGAGGCGTTGAACTTCTTCACGATGTCGGCGTACCACTCGTTCTCCACAGGCGTGAACGTCCGGTGCCAGAACTGCACCGTGGTGACGCCGTCCTCTCCGCCGCCGTCGCCGGCAGACTCCCCCGGCGTGCCGGAACCGCACGCGGCCAGCATGACGCCGACCGTGAGCGCGCCCAGAGCGGCGATCGCGGCCCTGCGCGTACGAGTTGTGATTCTCATGGGTTCCTCCTCAGGAACGGACTCCTCATCGAGTCGCTGCGGTGATCTCGGCTGCCGCCGACGGGCCCCGGTCGCATCCCTGGATCGTCGGTGATCGGGTATGCGCCAGAGTAGGCGAAATCGATTTCATACGCAAGGCGTGATCCGTGCGTCGATCACTCTGCGCGCTCCAGGTCTGCGGAGAACCAGAAGACGTTGTACGGATCCCAGAGCGACAGCGTGAAGTAGATCCGACGTCCGCCGTCGCTCACGTATCGCGGATTCAGATACGGCGAGTACAACCCGGGATGGTCCTCGCGGGGAACGAGTTCGATCGCCTCGCCCCACGGGCCCCACGGCGTGACGCCCTCACGGATGTATGCCGAACCGGCATCCGAATAGGTCATGATCCAGCGGTCCAGATACGTCGACCACATCACCGAGAGCTCGCCGACCGTGCCTTCCAGAATCGTCTCGGCGTCGCGCAGGTCGTCGCTCCACTGCGGCGTCCCTCCTTCGAGACCTGCGAAGTACGAGTACTCCGACTGGTCTTCGACGGCTTCCTCGATGGCCGGGACGCGCATCAGCTGAACACCACCGAATCGGCCGGACGGAATCGACCAGAAATAGATCCAGTCCGCGTCGCCGTCCCTCACCTCGGCCGTCGCGAACTGCACGAAGTTCGAGTCACCCGGCCACTCCACGCCTTCGACAGGGCGCCATGTAGATCCGTGATCCCGCGAGACGACGAGGGCGGCGTAGTTGGAATCCCAGGCTCCAGGACTGCCCCAGAAACGCACCGACATGTACGAGACGTAGATCGCGTCTCCGACAGCGAAGCCGTAGGTCGGAATCTTCGTGACCTCGCCACCGGCGCCGTTCGCGTCGTGATCGCCTTCGATGAGGGGCGCGGCGAGGCCGACCTCATCCTCCAGCCACCCCTCGAACTCGATGCCGTCCGACGGGTCGTCGTCGGTTGTCCACGCAGCCACGTTCGAGCGCCAGAACCCGCCCTGCCCACCGATCGACCCGGGCTCGCGTTCGCCGAACGTGTCGCCGAAGAAGAAGAAGGTCTTGTCACCGACGTTCACCATCGATCCGAGGTCGGTGCCCGCGACCGAGACCGACTCCGTGTCGTTCATGGCGCCCGGCCCCGTGAGCTGCGCGATCTCGGTGAGGCCGGACACCCCATCGAGCACGAACGGTTTGTCAGGATCGGGATCGACGATCACACCGCCCTCTCCACTGCACCCGACAACAGCGACGGCCAGAACGAGGGATACCGCCGCGGCCACTCGGCGGAAGACGACAGGAAGGAAGGCGACAGGGCGGGACATGATCCTCCTCGATCGACGTGATGCCTCGAATCTAGCGAAATCGATTTCAACACACTAGGGTCATCGACATGCTCGACTTCGCAACACCCCACTGGCTTCGGCCCTCTGGTGACGGCGCATCCGAGCCCCGGTGGGGGCCTGTCGGCGGGCTCCAGGTCGGAATCCCGCCGACACCGGGGCCGCGCGGGCTCCTGCGCGTCTTCACCCCCTACCTCGACCACCCCCACGAGCGGCTGGTGAACTTCATCGCCGTGGAGCCGGTCCCGGAGGGCGCGACAGAACGGGGATTCTCAGAGATGGAGCCGAGCACGCTGGATCCCGGCAAGCAGGGCAAGAGGTTTTGGTCGGCGGACGATTCTGCAGGTGCGAACTCCATGCCGTCGACGGCCCCGGCCCGTGGACGGATCGGTACCGTCGAGGGCGTGGAGACGCTCACCGTCTGGATCGGCGTCGAACGCTTCGCCAACGGTGCGGATGTGAGTGTGAGGGTACGGTTCTTCGCCGACCGGCCGCACGAGGTGGAGGTCGCGGGGTTCACGAGGGCGACATCTGTGCCGCTCTCTCACCTGATCCTCACCGCGACGATGGGCAATTGGGCACGACTGCGGCTGCTGCACCTGGCGGACCGCGTGGTGTCGCCTGCCGAGCTGTGGCCGGAGTTCTCGGGCACCGCGTTCACCGCTCACGGCCGCTTTCCGCTCGCCGACCTGACCCGCGACGGGGAATCGGCGATGGTGAGCGCCACCGGCGACGAGGAGGAGCCCTGGTCCGTCGAGTACTCCGCTGATACCGCAGAACACTGGCGCTTCCTCGGTCGTCGAGCCGTGCAGACCTGGCGCGTGGATGACCCGCACCCGGCGCTCGAGGCAGTGGTCAACGCCCGCTGGTCCTATTGGGCGAGTTCTTCGCCGATCCCCGGGGGTCCCGCGTACGAGAACTTCGAGATCGTCGAACCGTTCCGCAATGGTGCGGCGTTCCGGTTCTCCGTGGAGCCGCTCTGATCGAGGCGCTGCCTCCAGGCGCTGCCTCTAGGCGCTGCCTCTAGGCGCTGCCTCTAGGCGCTGCCTCTAGGCGCTGCCTCGCGGGTCCCAGAGCACGACCTCGGTCGAGCGGCGCAGACGGCGACCGGTCGGCATGGGCACGACACCTGCGGAACCTGCGGCGAACACGCGCACCCCGGGGCGATTCTCCCGCTCGGTGCGCAGGGCGGCTTCGAGCACGGCGATCCGGTTGCGCAGCGCCCTGTTCTCGTCTTCGAGGTCGAGCAGACGAGCGATCGCGGGAAGGCTCACCCCTTCGGAGGAGAGCTGTGCGACCTCGCGCAGCTGCTCGATGTTGCGAGACGAATAGCGGCGCGAGCCGCCCGAGGTGCGGCCGGGGACGACGAGGCCGATGCGGTCGTACTGCCGCAGCGTCTGAGGGTGAAGGCCGGAGAGCTCGGCGGCGGCCGCGATCGCGAACACCGGGGTGTCGGCGTTCATCATCGATTCCCCTCTCCTCTCCTACCCGTGTCTCTTGTCGTACGCGCGGACTCAGGCAGAGGCGCCGGAACAGGCGCGTTCTTCACAGAACGGCCTGATCCGGCGCGAACGCCTGTCCCGGCGATGTGATCCCGACGGCTGCTCATCGCCGGGCCTTCGCCATCAACTCGGCTCGCGGGTTCTCGTCGGGCTCGAGCTCCTGGAACTTCTCCAGCGCCGCGCGTGCGGCCTCGTCGAGGTGCGTCGGCACCGCGACCTGGAGCTCGGCGAGCAGATCGCCCGTGCCCTTCGACGTCGCGACTCCGCGACCCTTGACCCGCAGCACCCGCCCTGAGGGGGTGCCCGGTGCGACGCGGAGCTTGACCACGTCGCCGCCGAGGGTCGGGACTTCGATGGTCGCCCCCAGGGTCGCCTCCGTGAAGGTCACGGGCACGACGACGCGCAGGTTGAGACCGTCGCGCGTGAAGACAGGGTGCGGGCGCACCGTGATCTGCACCACGATGTCACCGCTCTCCCCACCATCGGGCGAGGGCCGGCCGCGGCCGCGCAGACGGATCTTCTGACCGTCGGCGACACCGGCGGGGATCTTCACCTTGAACGGCTTGCCGTCTTCGCCCTGCAGCGAGATGGTCTCGCCCTGCACGGCGGTGACGAAGTCGAGCGTGGTGCGCGCGGTCACGTCAGCACCGCGCTGCGGGCCGCCGAAGCCGCGGTAGCCGCCGCTCGGCTGGCCGAAGCGCCCGCCGCCGAAGCTCGCACCCTGGCCCTGGTTGAACATCGCGAAGATGTCCTCGAAGTCCGCCGTCTGCCCTCGGCCCTGCTGGCCGAAACGGCTGAACACGTCTTCGAAGCCGCCTGCGCCCTGGCCGCCCGCCGTGAAGCGGGCACCGGAGCCCATGGCGCGGATCTCGTCGTACTCCTTGCGCTGTTCCGCATCGGAGAGCACAGAGTAGGCCTCGCTGATCTCCTTGAACTTCGCCTCGGCCTTGGCATCACCCTGATTGGAGTCCGGGTGATACTTGCGCGCGAGCTTGCGGTACGTCTTCTTCAGTTCCGCATCACTGACGTCCTTGGACACCCCGAGGGTCTTGTAGAAGTCCTTGTCGAACCAATCCTGGCTGGCCATCGATCACCTACCCTTCCGGGACGGCGACGACGACCTTCGCAGGGCGCAGCTCGACATCACCGAGACGGTAGCCCACCTCGACGACCTCGAGGATCGTGGTCTTCTCGGCGCCGGGCGTCGGCTGCTGGAAGATCGCCTCGTGACGCTGCGGGTCGAATTCCTCGCCCTTCTCGCCGTAAGCGACCACTCCGAGACGCTCCACGACCGTGCGCACCTTCTCGGCGATCACGGCGAAGGGCGTGCCCTCGACCAGATCACCGTGCTGGGCCGCGCGATCGAGGTCGTCGAGCACGGGGACCAGGCCCTTGGCGGCCTCGCCCTTCGCCCGCTCGATCTCGACCTGCCGCTGCTCTTCGGTGCGGCGACGGTAGTTGGCGTACTCGGCCTGCAGACGCTTGAGGTCGTTCAGCAGAGTGGACTCGAGGTCGGCGAGCACGGCGTCTTCCGCCGCGGCTTCGCCGGTCTGGGTCGCGCCGAGGATGTCGTCGACCGTCAGGTCGTCGGGAGCGCCGTCTGCCGGGGTCTCGTCCGAGCCCTCGGCGGCCTGCGCATCGCGGGAGTCCTGGTGGTGCGGCGCGGGGCCGGATGCCTGAGCATCCGACCCCTCGCTGCGACCTTCGGCGGACTCAGGATTCTGGTTCTCGTCGAAGTTCTTGTCGGTCATGGTTACTTCTTCTCGTCCTCGTCGTCGACGACCTCGGCGTCGATGACGTCCTCGTCGGAGGAGGGAGCGTCACCGGCCGGGGCCTCGCCGTCAGCCGAAGCGCCGGCAGCGGCATCCGCCTGCGAGGAGGCGTAGATGGCCTCGCCGAGCTTGGACTGCGACTGGTTGAGCTTGTCGAACGCGGTCTTCACAGCGTCGTCATCCTCACCGGCCAGAGCCGTCTTGAGCGCGTCGACGTCGGCCTTGACCTCGGTCTTCACGTCTTCGGGCAGCTTGTCGTCGTTCTCGGTGATCAGTTTGTCGATCGAGTACGCGAGCGTCTCGGCCTGGTTGCGGACCTCGGCGGCCTCGCGACGCGCCTTGTCCTCGGCCGCGTGCTCCTCGGCCTCGCGCACCATGCGCTCGATGTCCTCCTTCGACAGCGACGAGCCGCCGGAGATGACGATCGACTTCTCGGTGCCGGTGCCCTTGTCCTTGGCGGACACGTGCACGATGCCGTTGGCGTCGATGTCGAAGGTGACCTCGATCTGCGGGATGCCACGGGGAGCCGGGGCAATACCCGTCAGCTCGAACGTGCCGAGCGGCTTGTTGTCACGCGTGAAGTCACGCTCGCCCTGGAAGACCTGGATCGCGACGGACGGCTGGTTGTCGTCTGCCGTGGTGAAGGTCTCGCTGCGCTTGGTCGGGATGGCCGTGTTGCGCTCGATGAGCTTGGTCATCATGCCGCCCTTGGTCTCGATGCCGAGGCTCAGCGGGGTGACGTCGATGAGCAGGACGTCCTTGCGCTCGCCCTTGAGGACACCGGCCTGGAGGGCGGCACCGACCGCGACGACCTCGTCCGGGTTGACACCCTTGTTGGCGTCCTTGCCTGTCTCGCGCTTGACGAGCTCGGCGACCGCGGGCATACGCGTCGATCCACCGACGAGCACGATGTGGTCGATCTCGGACACCTTGATGCCGGCTTCGCGGATGACGTCCTCGAACGGCTTCTTGGTGCGGTCGAGCAGGTCCTTCGTGAGGTCCTCGAACTTCGCGCGGGTGATGGTCTCGGACAGCGACACGGGGCCGGAGTCGGTCAGCGACAGGTACGGCAGGTTGATGCTGGTCGACGTCGAGGAGGACAGCTCCTTCTTCGCCTGCTCCGCAGCTTCCTTGAGACGCTGCAGGGCGATCTTGTCACCCGAGACGTCGACGCCCGTGGTCTCCTTGAACTGCTTGATCAGGTAGTCGACCAGGCGCTGGTCCCAGTCGTCTCCACCGAGGCGGTTGTCACCGGCGGTGGCGCGCACCTGGATCGTGGAGAAGTCGTCGTCCTTGCCCACCTCGAGCAGCGAGACGTCGAACGTTCCACCACCCAGGTCGAAGACCAGGATGAGCTCGTCTTCCTTGCCCTTGTCGAGGCCGTACGCCAGAGCGGCAGCGGTCGGCTCGTTGATGATGCGCAGGACGTTGAGGCCCGCGATCTCGCCGGCTTCCTTGGTGGCCTGACGCTCGGCGTCGTTGAAGTACGCGGGGACCGTGATGACCGCGTCGGTCACCGTGTCGCCCAGGTACGCCTCGGCGTCGCGCTTCAGCTTCATCAGGATGCGCGCGGAGATCTCCTGCGGCGTCCACTTCTTGCCATCGACGTCGAAGGTCCAGTCGGTGCCCATGTGGCGCTTGACGGAAGCGATCGTCCGGTCGACGTTGGTGACGGCCTGGCGCTTCGCGGTCTCACCGACGAGCACCTCCCCGTCCTTGGTGAAGGCCACGACCGAAGGGGTCGTGCGGAAGCCCTCTGCGTTGGCGATGACCTTGGGCTCGCCACCCTCGAGGACGCTGACGACGGAGTTGGTGGTTCCGAGGTCGATACCGACAGCACGTGCCATGTGTTCTCTCCTTTGTTGGAAGTTCTCTTCGTGGGAAGTTCTCTGTGTCTCAGAAATCTGCGGCGATCAGGAAAACCTGAGTCGCGATGACTCAAGTGTACGTCGGTGTCGACGAGGAGTCAAATGAACTTGATATGAACTGGCTCAACTTTGAGAAACGGGTCAGAACGGGGCCACCGCGAGGTCTTCAGTGAAGGTGACGGTGTTCTGCAGGGGTGGCCGGTCGACGTAGACCCTGCCGGTCGGACTCGTCCAGGCGTAGACACCGGCACCCAGAGCTTCGACCATCCACGGAGAGTGGTGTTTGAGCATGTGATGGCGCCGGCAGAGGTGGCCGAGGTTCGATTCGCGAGTGGCTCCCCCGAGAGCGGCGTCGTGATGATGATCGATGTCGCAATCAGTGGAGGCATATCCGCAGGCGGGGAATCGGCAGCGCTGATCCCTCGCTCTCAGATGTCGCTTCAGATCAGACCCCGGACGATAGCGGTCGACTGCGAGAAGCGCGCCGGTGATCGGGTGGGTCAGCACTCGATCCCATCCGGAGGCCGCTCCGGCGAGCGCGCGAGCGGTCTCGAGGTCGATGGGAGTGCAGCCGTTCAACTCGGCCGACGCCCCGCCGCCTCTGATCAGGGTGGTGACGGGAACGGTGATCGACACCGCTCCACGGACACCCGAGAGGAGCCCCTCGGGAGCGTCGTGCCCGATCGGAGCACCCGCGAGAAGCAGGTCGAGGGCGAGGTCGGCACGGAGCTGAGCGACGGTGCGCGGATCAGAGGTGCACGGATCGGAGGTGCACGGATCGGCGGTGGGCGGATCGGTGGTGGCAGCGGCCGATTCCAGACCCGGAGGTTCATCCGCTCCCTGCACGATCTTGGCCATCTGCGTCAGCCGGTCGAAGACGCCGTGGACGAGCGTCGACGGCCCGAGCAGGCCCAGCTGCGACATCCCGTCGCCGACGTCTTTCACCCACACGGATCTCTTCTCCCGTGCGTCGAGGTGCCGGTCCTCGATCGACCGCGCCTGGAATCGTTCAGCCACCCGCCGAGCCATTCGGCCCACCCGCCCCGGAGACTCCGACTCGGCGAAGGCGATCACCTGCGTCGCATAGGCATCACGAGTCACCCCCTCATCGAGGTGCTCCCCGGCTTCGCAGATGACCCGGGCGTGCGCCGCACTGATGCGACCGGCGCCCTGCGCCTCCCAGACCAGCGGGAAGCGCTCCACGATCCATGCCGCGTCTGCCATCCGGCGCTGCACCGTCCGATCACTCACCCGCAGGGCGGCGGCGAACTCGGCAGCCACCGTGCGCGCCGACATGTCGCCGTGATCGGGATGCTCCGCCTGGTCGGCGACCTCGAGAGCGATCCGTGACCCCAACGCCAGGATGCCGTCGCGCGCGGCCTGCAGACTGCTGATCGTGCGCTCGACCTCGACGAGCATCTCGGTGAGCGCGGCGAGCGCGCCCACCTGCTCGATAGTCGCGTCAGTCAGTGCCGTCATACCTGCAGTGAATCAGGGGCCACCGACATTCGAAGCCCCAGATCAAAGCTGAAAAACGATATATCGGAATGTGGTCGTCACAGCACCCGAGAGCACCCCGGAAAGCCGCTCAGTCACCGCCGAGCGCGCCGGCCCACACCGCTCGATGCTCTCGCACGTACCGCAGCGCGTTCGCCCAGTGGTCGCCGTGCCCGTCCACGTACATCGAGGCCCACGGCTCGTCGCCGACGGCGTGAGACCGTTCGAGCAGCGCGAGCATCGCCGCCGTCCGGTCCTCCATGCCGCGAGGCAGATCACGGCGCATGACATCGTCCGCCCGGTATCCATCGACCAGCGCAGCGAGATCCCGAGATGCATCCACCGGGTCTCGTTCGACATCCGACAGGGCGAACGCCTGTGCCGCGTAGGCGAGGTCCCAGAGCCGGGTGCTCGGAGCGGCGGCATCCCAGTCGATGAACACCCAGCGGTCGCCGACGACGAGGTTCCATGGCGCCAGATCGTTGTGGCAGACGAGCTCGGCACCGGGCGCGACGATCGCCGTCTCCCAGACCGCGTCCGCCTGCGGCGTGTAGCGGGTACTGGCGTCGTGGATCCCGCGGATCATCGAGCCGACGCGCCTCAGCTCGGCCATCGTCAGCCGCTCACCGTCCATGGCCAGGGTTCCCGGCACGAACTCCACGACGTGCCGGCCCCGTTCGTCGCGGCCACGCGGTTCCGGCGCATCGACCCCCGCCACCCGCATCGCCGCGACGAAATGATCGACGCTCGGAGTGGCCGCCGTCCACGCCTTGCGCACCGTGTCGCCGATGCGCACCACGGCCCCGCTCGCGTTCCCTCCGGCCAGCACCTCTTCGTCCACGCGTCGACGTTAGCGCGCCGATGCCCCCGCCGTCCCACCGCGATACTTGACCCCGAGAGTCATTTGACCCTCACACTCATTTGACCCTCACACAGTGGCAGGCGGGAGAACTGAGGCATGTTGTCCATCGGAGCGTTCGCGCAGATCGGCCAGGTGACCCACCGGATGCTCCGGCATTGGGACGCCGCCGGCCTGCTCATGCCCGCCCACGTGGACGAGTTCAGCGGCTATCGCTCCTACGATCCGTCACAGCTGGAACGGCTGCACCGGATCGTCGCCCTGCGCCAGCTGGGGTTCGGGCTCGATGACATCTCCGCGATCCTCGACCGTGGCGTCGATGCCGAGCGCATCGCCGCTCTGCTGCGGATCCGTCGCACCGAGGTCGAGCAGGAGCACCGCGTCGCCGCAGAGAGACTCGTCGACGTGGAAAGGCGCCTCCACCTCATCGAGAGAGAGAATCACATGTCCCAGATCGAGATCATCGACAAGCCGCTCCCCGCCGTCCGCCTGGCCGCGATCCGCACCATCGTGGCCGACCAGCCCGCCGTCGCAGGTGTCGTCGGTCCCGCGTTCGACACTGTGGCGGACATCATCGGCGACGACCACTCCCTGGCGACCCCGATCGCGCAGTACGAGACCCTCGACGACGCCCTGCAGGTCATCGCCGGATACATCTATGCCGGGCCCGCACGGGAAGGTCTCGAGATCATCGAGCTGCCTCCGGCCGACGAGGCCGTGTGCGGCATCCACCTCGGCTCGATGGAGCACATCGCCGAGAGCTGGCACGCGATCCACACCGAGATCGTGGCCCGCGGCCTCACGCACGACGGCCCCTGCCGCGAGCTCTACGTGCGCGCCGTCTCCGACGACCAGTCGGACTGGGTCACGGAACTGCAGCAGCCCGTGCGGCGGGGCTGAGGCACACGGCGCCGCGGGCGTCGAACCGTGGCAGGATGAGAGTAAGGCGAGCCTTACCGGCCGCCCCGGCGGTGTCGCCCGGCAGACGCCGCGGCATGGATCCGTCCCTTTCTCGGAAGGACCGTGCGGATGAGATCTGCGGCGATGGGTGGGAGCGAGAGCACCGATTACGACGTGCTCATCGTGGGCGGCGGGCCGGCCGGTCTGTCCGCCGCCCTCAACCTCGGCCGCGCGCTCATGCGCGTGCTGGTGATCGACGCCGATCGTCCACGCAATGCTGCGACCCTGCGGTCGCACGGCTTCCTCACCCGCGACGGCATCCCGCCGCAGGAGCTGCGCCGGCTCGCGAGGGAGGAGCTCTCGGCCTATCCGGATGTCGAGGTGCGACGGCGCACCCGCGTCACCTCGCTTCGCCCGAGCGACGGCGGGTTCGCGGCCGAGATCGGGCGCCGCGAGGCGGAGACGACGGTGACGGCACGCGCCGTGCTGCTCGCCACCGGCCTGCGCGAGACGCTCCCCGAGGTGCCGAACCTCCGTGGCTACTACGGCATGAGTCTGTTCAGTTGCGCCGCCTGCGATGCCTGGGAGCTCCGGAGTCGTCGCCTCGCCCTCATCGGTGAGGCACCGGACATCGCCGAACGTGCCCGCCTCATCGGTCGCCTGACCGAGAACCTCACGGTGTTCACCCACGGCGCGGATGTGGTCACGGCGGAGGAGGAGGTCGAACTCGCCGCCGCCGGGATCGCGCTACGCCGGGAACCCATCGTCGAGCTCGTCGGCGACCGAGGTCAGATCGAGAGCATCCGCCTGGCTGACGGCACGACGGTCGCCATCGACGGCGGATTCGTACGCCCCGAATGGCACAGCACGCTGTCGTTCCTCGAGGGGATCGCACCGGCGACGGATGACGCCGGGCATCTGCGCATCGATCGTTCAGGGCGCACGGACGTACCCGGACTTTACGCTGCAGGCGACGCGGCGGCTCCCGGACCGCAGCAGCTGATCGTCGCAGCAGGTGCGGGCGCTCGGGTCGCGGCGGTCATGGTGCACGACTCGATCGGCGTGGCCACCGCGCACTGAACGATCATCGGCGTGAGAGCGCAACGGGACCGGACTAGGCTGACCGGCATGACGCGCGCCTTCTCGATCTCCCTGCGCCTGACCGCCGCGGCCGTCGCCACCCTGGCCGTCCTGTCCCTCAGCGGATGTCTGTACGCGCAGATCCCGACGGGCTCGCCCTCCGACGCTCCCTCCGCGGGCACGGAAACCGACGCACCGGCCGACGGCCCCTCCGGTTCGACCCTGACCTTCGCGGAAGGGCTCGATCTCACGAGCGACACCTACATCGAGTGGGGCGACGGTCTCGTCGTCGACGACGGGTGGAAGATCGTCGCGCCGGACGACGGCAACGGCGGGTGGACCTACGGCACGGTCGACGGCACCTGCACGGCACGGTTCTGGCAGGGTCACACGACCGACGTGGCCGTGGTCCCCGGTGACGACAGCGCGTCGTCCGACGCGATCCTCGGCGTGCTGCTGCAGATGCCGACGGCAGACATCACGCCGCTCGCCACCACCGGTGAGTTCAGCTACATGGCGGGAGGGAACGGCGGAGTCGAGACGCGTCAGGTCGTCGGAGTGGACGGCAGCCGCACCTGGCTGATGGCCGCACGCGCCTTCACCCAGACCGGGGTGGGACTCTCCGTGATCGTGGACTGCACCGCCGGGGACGCCGAAGCGACCATGGCGAAGATCAACGAGGAGAACGCGGTCGTGGTCACGCCCTGAACGGCGGAGGACGGCCCGCGTCGGCTCACTTCCCGCCGGGAGGGCCGACCAGCAGCAGGATGACGTACAGCGCGACGATGCCCACGACCAGCAGCAGCGCGAGCACCCACGGCCGCTGCAGGAACCACCGCATCAGCCGGTCGTACCAGCGCCGATCGCGCGGATCGTCCGTCGCCTCGAGGCGCCAGTCTCCGGTGAGTCGGCCGGTGCGATGCAGCCAGATCTCCATGGGGATCGTCGCATAGGGGACGATGGCGCTGGCCACCGCGAGCACGCCGACGCCGGGATGCCAGCGCTGGTTCAGCGCGACCAGGATCGCCGTCGCGGCGTACGACAGGAACACGAACCCGTGGATGCCACCGCCCACGGTCACCACGACTCCTGGAGCGCCGACGGCGCGCGCGATGATCGCGGAGATCAGGATCGTCCAGGTGATCGCCTCGGCGATCGCGAGAACTCGGAACAGGCGGTCGGGGGTGCGGAACACGGTACTCCTCGGGTGGTGTCCCTCCACCGTATCCGCACGCTCAGGGCTCCGAATCAACCGAATGGTTGAGGTCGGTCAGCAGAGCGCCGACACCGCACAGCGCATCATCGCAAGGCCGCCACAGACGCCGCGACGGAATAGCGAACGGCCCGACGGCGTTGCCGAAGGCATGGTGACAGTGGATGCGGATGCGCTCTCGAACGTGCTCGGCTCCGTCGACCTCCGTGTCGGCATCGGTCGACGCGCCTCGCTGCCCGCGGGATCGCTGCTGCCCATCCCGGCCGACAGCATCACCCTGGTCTACGTCGCCGCAGGAGGCGTGAACGGGCACCCGCCGCTCGGCGACGGCTGCCGACTCGACGTCGACACCGACTCGAAGCGCTTCTCGCTCGACTCCCTCGCCCTCGACCCGAAGGCCCGCCGAGACATGCTCGTGGCGGGTGACGCCTTCCTGACGCTCGGTCGTTCGCCCTTCGTTCTCGAAGCACAGGACGACACGAGTCTGATGGTCGCCGACATCGAGCTCGCGGATGCGGCATCCCCGCTCCCCGCCCTGCTGCCCCCGTTCCTCACGGTCACCGGTTTCGACGCCGTGGAGCCCGCCGCCGCAGCCCTCGCCCTCAACATGGGGATCATCGATCACACGGTGACACCCGCGCGCCAGGGCGACCCCATCATCTGCCGCATGATGGCGACCACCGTGCTGCTGTCCCTGATCAGGGCATGGGCGGCGAACGGCTGCGCGCCGACGGGATGGCCCTCGTTGTCGAACGATCCATTCCTCGACCGCGTCGTCGACGCCATCCGCGAGGAGCCCGGACGCGACTGGACGGTCGAGCGCCTGGCCGGCATCGGCGCCATGTCGCGGTCGACCTTCGCGGAGAGGTTCCGCAGCGCGGTCGGCCGCTCACCGGCGGACTATGTGACCGAGGTGCGTGTCGACGCGGCGAAGCGGATGCTCGAGGCAGGACGCAGCGTCTCCGACATCTCGCGCGAGCTGGGATACGCCTCCGACGAGGGGTTCAGCCGTGCGTTCCGACGCCGCACCGGCATGACCCCCTCGTCGTGGCGGCTCGCCCACCGCCTCCCCGTCTCGGCCTGAGGCCGCGTCCGACTCAGTCCTTGCTGCTGACCCGGTTGGAGACGCCGAAGAGCACCGCACCGGCGAGCAGCGCGATCGCGCCGATCACGTAGACGAGCTCGACGTTCAGGGTGTCGACGAGGAGACCGCCGATGCCCGCCGCCAGCGTGATCGCTCCCTGGAACCCGACGACCACCAGGCTGCCTCCCGCTTCGAGACGATCCGGCATGCGGTGACCGACCCAGGTGTTGGCGACGATCAACCAGGACGAGAAGAAGAAGCCCCACACCAGCACGACGATGCCGACGCCGATGATCGACCCGGAGAACAGGATCATCGAGATCACGGACACGGCGATCACCAGCGGTGCGAACACCGCGAAGAACGCGAAGGTGCGGTCGATGACGAGCCCGATCGTGATGTTGCCGAGGAGCCCGCCGACGCCGAACAGCGCCAGCAGCACCACGATGGTCGAGGCGTCCACCTCGGGGATGCGCTCCAACGCGAGACGCACATAGGTGTAGGCGAGGAAGTGTCCGAGCACGACCAGGACGTGGCCCACCATGCCGAGACCGATCCCCGGGCGGCGCAGCGTGTCCACGAGCAGACGCAGGCTCGACGCCCTCTCGGCCGGAACCGAGGGCAGCGCGAAACGCAGGACGACGGCGAGGACGACCATCAGCACACCGGCGATGGCGAAGACCATCCTCCAGTCGACGAGCTCGCTCAGCATGACACCCAGCGGCACACCCGCCACCGTCGCCAGCGACACCCCCGCCGAGGTGAACATGACACCGCGACCGAGATTCTCCGGTCCCGCGAGCCGTGCCGCGACCGTGATCGACATCGCCCAGAACGCGCTGATCGCCGCGCCCAGCAGGAAGCGCGCCAGCAGCACGATGATGAGGTTCGGGGCGATCGCGACGATGAGGTTCGACACGGCGGCCGCGAGCGCCATCCATACGAGCAGCGACCGCCGGTCGAGCCGCGGGAACATGAGTCCGACGGTCGGAGCGACCACGAGCCCCACCAGCGCGGTGACGGTGACGGTCTGCCCTGCCTGCCCCGGGGTGACCCCGAGCCCGTCGGCCATCTCGGTGAGGACGCCGTTGGGAAGGAACTCGGCCGTGACCAGCAGGAACCCCATCAGCATCAGGACGATCAGTCCGCCGTAGCGGATGCGGACAGCCGCGGACGGCGGCAGGGTGGGGACGGGGGCAGTCGTGGTCATGTTCTCCACACTCGCAGTCCGCGGAGGCCGACGCCCGATCAGGCGTCCGCCGCATCCGACCATTCGTCCGGTCCGGTTCCGGCGGGCTCACTCCGCCTCTGGACACGGTGTCGTCGACACCCTAGGCTCGACGACGCACCGGGAGGATCCCGGGAAGCCCGAGCGGACGGAGCCGAAGACATGAACACCGTCTTTGTCGCGCTCTCCGCCGACCACCTTCCCCTCGAGGCCACCCGCTCCTGATCCTGGTGTGGCCTCCTGCTCCCGGAGCCACATCGTGTCTGATCTCTTCGCTTCCTCGGAAGCCGCGTCCTTCGACGCACCATCCTCTTCTTTCGACGCCTCTTCCTTCGACGCCCTCGAGACCGAGCTAACCTTCGCCGACGTCGTTCCCGGCGAGGGGCAGCGCTGGACCACGTGGCCGGCGGTCACCCCTTCCGAGCGAGGTCCTGAACCCCGGCCCGCGTGGATCGTGACCTCGGCCGGGGCGCTCGACACGGAGCGAGGCATCCTCAAGACCGGCAAGGAAGCCGACGTGTTCCTGCTCGAACGCGCGGTGCCTGGCGACCCGACGCAGCACAGCCTGCTCGCCGCCAAGCGATACCGCAGCGCCGAGCACAGCAGCTTCCACCGCTCGTCGATCTACACGGAGGGCCGCAGCACCCGGAACACCCGCGATACGCGCGCGCTCGCACGGAAGTCGGTCCACGGCCGGGAGGTGGCCGCAGCGCAGTGGTCGTTCGCCGAGTTCGAGGCGCTCTGCCGGATGTGGGAGCTCGGCGCACCCGTGCCGTACCCGGTGCAGGTGAACGGAACCGAGGTGCTGATGGAGTTCCTCGGCACCTCCGACGGCACGGCCGCGCCCCGCCTCGCCCAGGTGCGCAGCGATCGCGCCGAGCTGCAGGACTTCTACGCGCAGACGGTCGACCTGATGCGGACCTTCGCCGCAGCCGGCTTCGCGCACGGCGACCTGTCGGCATACAACCTGCTCGTGCACGAGGGGCGGGTGCGCGTGATCGACCTGCCGCAGATCGTCGACATCATCGCCAACCCACAGGGCCTCGACCTGCTGCACCGCGACTGCATGAACATCTGCGAGTGGTTCACCCGGCGACGCGTCGACTGCGACCCCGAGGAGCTGTTCGCCGAGCTGCTCGCCGTGCTCTACTGAGCGCCGGATCCCACGCGCGCAGCCAGCAGGGTCACGAGCTCGTAGACCACATGGCTCGCGGCGATGCCGGTCATCTGCGCGTGGTCGTAGGCGGGCGACACCTCGACCACATCCGCCCCGACGATGTTCTGCGAGGTCAGGGCCCGCAGGATCCGCAGCAGCTCGCGGCTCGTCAGCCCGCCCGCCTCGGGGGTGCCGGTGCCGGGCGCGTGGGCGGGGTCGAGCACGTCGATGTCGATCGACACGTACAGCGGCTTGTCGCCGATTCGCTGCAGGATGCGGGCGATGGCGGCCTCGACCCCGTGCTCCTCGATGTATTCGCTCGACACGATCGAGAAGCCGAGGCGCTCGTCGTCCTCCAGGTCCTGCTTGGAGTACAGAGGGCCACGGGTGCCGACATGGCAGCTCGCGGTGAGGTCGATCAGCCCCTCCTCGCTCGCGCGACGGAAGGGAGTGCCGTGCGTGATGGGGGCCCCGAAGTAGGTGTCCCAGGTGTCGAGGTGCGCATCGAAGTGCAGCACAGCCACGGGCCCGTGCTTCGCCGCCACCGCACGCAGCAGTGGCAGAGCGACCGTGTGGTCGCCGCCGATCGTGACGATGCGCTGCACCTGCTCGCCGAGCGCCAGCGCCGCGCGCTCGACCTCGGTCACGGCCTCGGTGAGATCGAACGGGTTGACCGGGATGTCACCGGCGTCCACCACCTGCGAGATCGCGAACGGCGACACGTCCTGGGCGGGATTGTAGGGGCGCAGCAGCCGCGAGGACTCCCGCACGTGCGACGGGCCGAAGCGCGTGCCCGGTCGGTAGCTCACACCGGAGTCGAAGGGGATGCCGACGACGGCGATGTCCGCACGCGGCACGTCTTCGATACGCGGCAGCCGGGCGAAGGTCGCGATGCCGGAGTACCGCGGGTTCACGGAGGCGTCGATGGGGCCGATGTTGTCGGTCATTGCTCGTTCCTGTTCGTCGGGGATGTCGAGGGATTCAGAGCGCACTCTGCGGGATGTGCACCAGCTGCACTCCCCCGTCGGTGATCGCGGCGCGGATGCTCGATGCGATGTCGTCACGGCGTTCCACCCGCCGCCCGGTCGCGCCGAAGGCCGAGGCGAGCGCTGCCCAGTCGGGCTGTACCAGGTCGACGCCGATCGGCTCCATGCCGCGGTCGACCTCGTTCTGACGGATCTCGGCATAGCCGCCGTTGTCGACGCACACGATCGTGATGTCGAGGCGCTGTTCGACCGCCGTCACCAGCTCGTTCACGCAGAACATCAGGGCGCCGTCGCCGATCACGGTCACGACCGGGTGCTCGGTCTGCGCGACTCCGGCACCGATCGCTGCCGGAAGACCGTAGCCGAGGGTGGCGTAGGTCGGGGTGTAGAGCAGGGAGTGCGGATGCGCCGACGACAGCACGCTGCCGAGCGCCATGTAGACGATCTGCGACGAGTCGCCCGCGACGACGGCATCGGCGGGCAGAGCCTCGACGATGATCTCGGCCAGTGCCACCGTGTCGGGGGCGGTCGCGCGCATCTCGGCGTCGATCGCGGTGCGCTCGGCGGTGAGGTCACGCGCCGGGCGTACACCGGCGGGGAGGGCAGTCGACAGCGCGTCCAGAACGGCAGCTGCATCCCCCGTGATCCCGACCGTCGCGGCGAGGTTCTTGTCGCGCTGCGCGAGCGAGATGTCGATGCGGATGACCACGCCTCCGGCTTCGAGCCGCGGCGCCCACAGTTCGGCCTCACCGAGCTTCGAGCCGACCACGAGCAGCACGTCGGCATCTTCCGCGACCGCGCGGGCCGCGGCGAGACGAAGGTTCGACCCGAGCGAGAGCGGATGCCGCTCGTCGACCACGCCCTTGCCGTTCAGCGTGGTCAGCACCGGGGCTCCGAGACGCTCGGCCAGGAGGGTGACCTCGTGCGCGGCATCCACGGCTCCCCCACCGGCGACGATCACCGGGGTCTTCGCCTCCGCCAACAGCCGCGCCGCTTCGGCGAGCGCAGCCGGCTCGCCCGAGACCCGCGCAGGGACCGGACGCGGCTGCCGCGCCTCGGCGGGAACGTCGGCGGGCGCTTCCAGCACGTCGAGCGGGATCTCGATGTGGACGGGGCGCGGACGGCCGGTGCGGAACAGGTGGAACGCATCGTGCACGGCCTCGACCGCCTCGGCGGCGCTGGTCACCCGCCGCGACCACTCGGCGATCGCGGCGACCATCGCCGAAGCGTCCTTCGTCTCGTGCAGTGTGCCGACGTCGGCGAACTCCGCACCGAGCGGCACTCCCGGCGAGAGCACGATGAGCGGGCGCGACTCGCAGAAGGCCGTGCCGATCGCGCTCATGGCGTTCTGCAGTCCGGGACCGGAGGTCGTGATCACGACTCCGGGGAGGCCGGTCTGCTGCGCCCACCCGTCGGCACCGTAGCCGGAGCCCTGCTCGTGACGGTTCGTCACCGCGCGGATGCCGAGGTCGGCGAGCGGGCGGTAGAGCTCGAGGTTGTGGGTGCCGGGGATACCGAAGATCGCGGTGACCCCGTACGCGCGGATCGTCTCCAGCACGGCCCGCCCGGCGGTGTCGGCGTACTGCTCTGCCGCTGTGGTGTCGCTGCTCATCGGATCATCCTCACACTCGGTGACGACGGACGCCGTCGACCCAGGTCTCCCGCACCGTGATCGCCGAGATCTCCTCGGCGGGAACGGCCAGCGGATCGCCGGAGAGCACCGCGAAATCGGCGTACTTGCCGACTTCGAGCGACCCCAGATCGTCTTCGCGGCCGATCGACACGGCACCTTCGATCGTGTGTGCGCGCAGAGCTGCGAGCGCCGAGACGCGCAGGTCGTCCGGCCCGAGCTTGTGCCCCCGACGCGTGACACGGGTCACGGCCGTCTGGATCGCTTCGAGCGGGATGGGCTCGGCGACCGGGGCATCGGACGAGATCGTGAACGGCACGCCCGCGCGCTCGAACTCGCCCAGCGGGTTGAAGCGCTCGCCCGGAGTGCCGATGGCCTCCTCCACGCCTTCGCCCCAGTTGAAGTAGTGCTGGGTCTGGTTGACCGGACGGATGCCGGAGGCGGCCATCCGCTCGATCTGCTCGGGAGTCGGCAGGCCGCAGTGCTCGATGCGGTGACGGGCGTCGGGATCGGGGTGCTCGGCGAGCGCGGCCTCGATCGCGGACACGACCATCTCGATTGCGGTGGGCGACTGCGCGTGTGTCGCGGTCTGCAACCCCGCGGCGTGCGCTTTGCGGATGAGCCCCTCGTACTCGGCGGGCTCGTGGTACAGCTGGCCGGTGCGGCAGGGATCGCCCACGTAGCCGTCAGGGAAGTATGCGGTCCAGCCGCCCAGCGTGCCGTCGGCGTAGAACTTGATGCCGGCGAAGCTCAGGTGCGCGTTGCCGAACTGTCCGACGAGACCCATCTCGAGCGCCTCGTCGAGCAGGTGCGACAGCAGGTACATCGACACGCGCAGTTCCAGGCGCCCGGCCTCGGCGAGGCGCAGGTACATGTCGAACTCGCGGCGCGTGACCTGGGCGTCGCCGATCGAGGTGACACCACCGGCCAGGAACCGCTGGGTCGCCGCGTCGAGTTGGCGCAGGTGCTCCTCCGGCTCGTCCGCCAGGTGGAAGTTCGGACCGTGGTGGCCGATCTTCACGCCGTGGACGCCGGTGAGGATGTTGCAGGCCGCATCCGACAGCTCCCCGGTGAGCTCACCGTCCGCGTCGTGGAAGAACTCTCCGCCGTCGGGGTTCGGGGTGTCCCGGTCGACACCGTTGGTCGTGAGGGTGTGCGAGTTCACCACACCGCCGTGACCCGAGGCGTTCATGAGGTAGACCTCGCGGTCGGCGGCGACCTCGTCGAGCTCGAACCGGGTGGGGTGGCGCTTCTCGGCGAGGTTGCGCTGCTCGTAGCCGTAGCCGCGCACCGGGCGCCCCTCGGGAAGCTCGGCGGCCGCCGCCTTCAGCAGCGCCACGATCTCGGGGATGCTGCCCGCCTTCTCGGGGCCGCAGTCGACCCAGCTCATCATCTGCCCGAACATGAGCGGATGAGCGTGCGCGTCGACGAAGCCGGGGACGATCACGGCGTCGCCGAGATCGATGCGCTCGGGCGAGAGGCCCACCCCCTCCGCCGCCGCCTCGCACTCGGCGGGGGTGCCGATCGCGAGGATGCGCCCGCGATCGGTCAACATCGCCGTCGCCGTGGTGGCGTCGTCATCCGCGGTATGGATGGCGTGCGCGGTCAGGAGGAGGGGAGCCGTCTGAGCCGAGCGGTCGAAGGGGGTGAGCTTTCTCATGGGGAACCTGTTCGCGGTCGTGACGGACGGAGGAAGGCGGGCTGTCGGGGACGCTCTGGCGTCAGGGCTGTCGAGGACGCTCCGGCGTCAGGGCAGCCGGTTCGCCGTGGTGTCCGTACGCGCGGTGAAGGACGCCGTCACAGGAGCCTCGTCGGAGTGCTGCGGCGCGAGGCGGGTGCAGATTCCGGCGATGAGGGCCATGCCGATGAACATCGCGATCACCGACCAGATGCTGCCCGTCCAGGCGATCAGCTGCGTCGCGAACCACGGCGAGAATCCGGCCCAGACCGCTGCGCCGACACCGTAGGAGAGGGCGATCGAGGTGTAGCGGGCCTGCGGGCGGAACATCTGCGAGAGCAGGGCGGCGATCGGTGCGTAGGTGGCGCTCATCGCGATGCGCACCAGCGAGGCGAACAGGAAGATGAGCGGTTCGATGCGTCCGGGCAGGATCAGCAGGAACGGCACGAAGGTGAGCACCGAGGTGATCAGACCGATGTACATGACGTTCTTCCGCCCCCACTTGTCGCCCAGCCAGGCGACGGGGAGGGTCACGACGAACTCCACGAAGGAGGCGATCGTCATGGCATCGAGGATGACCTGCTCGCTGATCGCGACCGCGTCGCCGGTGGCATAGGCCGTGGCGAAGGTGGTGGCCAGGTAGTAACCGCCGGTCGAGATGGGCAGGATGCCGATGCCGAGCAGGATCGGGCGCCAGTTGGTGCGCAGCGCGAAGGCCAGCGGCATCGACTGCTTGCGGCCCTCGACCTTCGCCTCGAAGACCGGGGTCTCTTCGACGCGATAACGGACCCAGAAGCCGACGCCGACCAGCACGATCGACAGCAGGAACGGGATGCGCCAGCCACCGTTGATGATGAAGTCGTCGCCCATACGGGTCATGATCGCGAAGATGCCCGATGCCAGCAGCGCACCGGCCGGGTTGCCGAGCTGCGTGAAACCGCCGTAGAAGGTCTTCGACTTCTCGGGGGCGTGCTCGACGCTCATGAGCACCGCGCCACCCCACTCGCCGCCGACCGCGAGGCCCTGCACGGCACGGAGCAGGATCAGGAGGATCGGGGCGAGGATGCCGATGTTCTCGTAGGTGGGCAGGCAGCCCACGAGCACCGTGGCCGCGCCCATCATCACCAGCGTGATGACGAGCGACGTGCGTCGGCCGAGCTTGTCGCCGATGTGACCGAAGATGATGCCACCGAGGGGCCGGACGAGGAAGGCGACCGCGAAGGTCGCGAAGGCGGCTGCGGTCTCGGCCAGCCGGTCTCCGCTCGGGAAGAACAGTGGACCGAAGACGAGCGCCGCGGCGGTGGCGTAGACGTAGAAGTCGTACCACTCGATGGTGGTACCGACGAAGGCGGCGATGCCGGCGCGGCGCGCCCGGCTGTGGGTGCCGCTGGTGGGGGTAGTGGTCATGGGGGTGCCCGCTCCTTTGCGGAAGATGTCGGATAGCGAAGGATGCTACGGAGGTGCGGGCCCGTCGGCAAGGGCAGAACTCCAGCGATAACGGGGATTCACTGGATATATGATCGCGCATCTGTGCAATGCGCGCCTTCCCGACGGCGATCACCTCTCCTACACTGAACTTGCGCACGGCGAAGCGTGCGATCGCAGGAAACTGACGAAATGGGCGGAACCATGGATTTCGACGCCGAACTCATCCGCGCGCTGCAGGAAGACGGCCGGGCGAGCATCCTCTCCCTCGCCGAGCGGCTCGGGCAGTCCAGAGCCGCTGTCGCCGCGCGACTGCGCACGATGCTCGCCGACCGCACCGTGCGTGTCGTCGCCGCTGTCGACCCCGTGTTCCTCGGCCAGCACGTCCTCGCCCACGTCTCGATCCGCACCGATGGATCGGTCGAGCTCGTGGCGGAGCACCTGCGCGACATGAGCGAGACCGTGCTGGTGTCGGCGGTCGGCGGCGCGCACGACGTGGTCACCGAAGTGCGCGTGGGGTCGATGTCGGAGCTGCACGACCTGCTGGCCCTGATCCGAGCGATCGACGGGGTGCTCGACATCAGCACGATCATCTATTCGACCGTGATCAAGGGCTTCTTCGTCTCGGAGTATCACGGCGGCGTCACCCTCGACGCGATCGACGAGGCGCTGATCGAGCAGCTGCAGGCCGACGGACGCAAGAGCTTCCGCGCGCTCGGCGAAGAGGTGCGCCTCTCCCCCTCGGCCGTCGCGACCAGGGTGCAGCGGCTGATCGATGCCGGCGTGATCAAGATCAGCGCGGTCGAGGCGCGCGGACTCGCGCACCGGCAGTTGTCGATGGGGGTGGGCATGACCCTCGGAGACGACGACGACGCCGTGATCGACGAGCTGCGTCGCGGCCGTGGGGTGGACTTCGCCGCGCGCACGCTCGGCCGCTTCGACGCGGTCGCCACTCTGGTCGAGCCTTCGGCCGGCGCGCTCTACGCCAGCCTGGAACGCCTGCGTGCGCTGCCCGGAGTGACGCGCATCGAGGCCTGGCTGCACCTCGCCGTGCTGAAGGAGGACTACGCCCGCACGCTGCGTCCACTGCGGACGGACTGAGGCGCGGCCCCTGCGTCAAGGGGATGGAGGACGCGGCCCGACAGGGGCAGGCTGCCCGCATGAGCAGCGAGGAGTCTTCCGCGACGGAGTCCGGTCCCGAGCGCACGGCGGACGGGCACCACATCGTCGTGAACGGGCGACGCTGGCGTGCGAGCGATCCGTCGATCCCCGACACGCTGCGACAGGAACTGGTGGATGAGCTCATGGCCGCGCGGCGAGCGGTGAAGACCTCGGACGACGATGCCCGTCGCCGGGTGCACGACGCCAAGACCGCACTCGGCGAGCGCGGAGCCCCATGGTGGGAGGACCCAGAGCCGGAAGCCGCGGACGATCGGATCGCTGCCACCATCCGAACCCTCACCCGCAAGCGCTCGGAGTCATCGATCTGTCCGAGCGACGTGGCCCGCGCCATCGGCGGGGAGTCCTGGCGTTCACGGATGCCCGACGTCCGACGCGTGGCCGCGGCCCTGGCGGAGAGCGGAGAGATCGTCGTGACGCAGAAGGGGGAGGCCGTCCGGATCGACGAGGCCCGTGGTCCGGTCCGCATCCGCCGCGGGCCGGCCCTCTGACGAGCCCCACCACCACGTTTCCGCGCCGCACCGCGCGGCGCGCCGTCACCGGGCGTTCACCCGGCACCGCCAGACTTCGAGAATGAGCGAAACCGAGGGGCACAGCGCCGTGCCCGAGCCCGTGGCGACCGCGAACAGCGGCGCCGTGGCCGTCGTCGGCCTGGACCTGCGCGGCGAGACGCCCGCCCCGAAGAAGCAGGTCTACTCGTGGGCGCTGTGGGACTGGGCGACGCAGCCGTTCAACACCGTCATCCTCACGTTCGTGTTCACGGCGCTCTATCTCGTGGGCGAGGGCTTCCTCCCGCCCGAGGTCGCGTCGCTCGACGTGGACGATCCGGTCCGGCTCGCCGCGGAGGCAGACCTCGCGTCCGGTCTCGGTCTGGGCTCGACGATCGCGGCGTTCGGCATCCTGCTGCTCGCGCCCGTCCTCGGCCAGCGCGCGGATGCGGCGGGGCGTCAGAAGCTCTGGCTCGGGATCGGCACCGGCGCGCTGATCCTGTGCATGCTCGGCCTCTGGTTCGTCGAGCCGATGCCGAGCCTGTTCTGGCTGGGCGTCGCCCTGATCTCGGCCGCGACGGTTTTCCAGGAGATCGCGGCGGTGAACTCCAACGCGATGCTCATCGGCATCGCGAACCCGAAGAACGTCGGTCGCATCTCCGGCCTCGGCTGGGGCTTCGGCTACCTCGGCGGCATCATCGCGCTCGTGATCGTGGTCGTGCTCGACACCTTCGACTGGTTCGGCATGTCGACCGACAACGGGCTGGCCTACCGGCTGATCGCCGTCGGATGCGCCGTCTGGGCGATCATCTTCAGCATCCCGATCTTCCTGAACGTGCCGGAGCCGTCACTCGGCCGTCCGGAGCGCAAGGTCGGCTTCTTCGCCTCGTATCCGCTGCTGGTGAAGGACGTCGCAGGTCTCTACCGCAACGAGGAGACGCGGCCCACCTTCTGGTATCTGCTGGCGAGCGCGGTCTTCCGTGACGGGCTGGGAGGCGTCTTCGCGTTCGGCGCCATCATCGGCACCGCGGTGTTCAAGTTCGGCGCGCAGGACATCATCATCTTCGGCATCGCCGCGAACCTGATCGCCGGCATCTCGACCATCGCCGCCGGCCGGCTGGACGACCGGCTCGGGCCGAAGCGGATCATCCTCGCCTCGATCGGGTCGATGATCGTCGCGGGTCTCGCCGTGTTCTTCCTCCGTGACGCCGGCGTGATGGTGTTCTGGGTCGGCGGTCTGATCCTGTGCGCCTTCGTGGGCCCCGCCCAGGCTGCCGCCCGATCCTTCCTCGCCAGAGTGACGCCGGCCGGACGCGAGGGCGAGATCTTCGGTCTCTACGCCACGACCGGGCGCGCGGCGAGCTGGATGGCGTCAGGCGCCTGGACCGTGCTGATCGTGCTGACGAGCCAGACCGCCTACGGAATCCTGGGCATCGTGGTCGTGCTGATCGCCGGCTTCCTGCTCCTGCTCCCCGTCAAGGCTCCACGCTGAGAGAGTCCTGCGGAGACCGTGAGCCACGGGGCGGGAGTAGCCTGACCGCGTGACTGTGATCCTCGCCTTCGTGGCCAACATCCTCGTCGCGATCGCGAAGACCGTCGCCGCGATCATCACCTCGTCGGCGTCGATGGTGGCCGAGGCGGCGCACTCGTGGGCCGACGCGGGGAACGAGGTGTTCCTCCTCATCGCCGACCGCCGAGGGGCGAAGGCCAAGGATGCGCGGCATCCGCTCGGCTACGGTCGCAACGCCTTCGTGTGGTCGCTGATCGCTGCATTCGGGATCTTCACCGCCGGTTCGATCGTGTCGATCATGCACGGCATCCAGGAACTGTCCGACACCGGCCCTGTCGAGAGCCCGACCGTGGCGTACATCGTGCTGGGTGTCTCGTTCGTGCTCGAGGGCGCATCATTCACGCAGGCGATGGTGAAATCCCGCCGCCTCGCGAAGGAGCGCGGCTCGTCGACCTGGGACTTCGTGCTGGAGACGAGCGACACCACACTGCGCGCCGTGTTCTTCGAGGACTCCGCCGCACTCATCGGACTCGTGCTCGCCGGCGGAGCGATCCTCCTCCACCAGATCACGGGCGTCGCCGCCTGGGATGCCATCGGCTCGATCCTCGTCGGTGTCCTGCTCGGGGTGGTGGCGATCATCCTGATCCGGCGGAACATCGCCTTCCTCGTGGGCGCGACCGCCGCACCGGAACTGCGCGCGCGGGTGGGGAGCGCCCTGCTGGGCCTGCCGCAGGTCGAGCGGGTGACCTACCTGCACATCGAGTACGTCGGTCCGAATCGACTCTTCATCGTGGCGGAGGTCGACCTCGCCGGCGATGCGCGCGAGCACGACGTGGCGCGGCAGCTGCGAGACCTGGAGCAGCGGATCGAGCAGCACGACGCGGTCGAGACCGCTGTGCTGTCCCTATCGGTAGACGACGAGCCGTCGGTGGGATTCGCGTCGGCCTGAGCCTGCGGACTCGGCGGACACCGTCATCACCTGCGCGGACATCGAGCCGCTCGCCGCGCCGATCACCGCGGGCTTCGCTTTCTCGCCCGACGACTCCTCGGAAGACGCCTCCGGCACCACCTGTGTCTGGATCAACGACGCGGTGGCCTCCGCGTCCACCGCTCTCGAGGACTACGCCTCCCTCGCGGTAGGCATCGATGAGACGACCTGGAGCACGGACGAGCTGAGCACGCTCCAGGGGGCGATCGACGATCCGCGCGCTGCAGCTCTCGATGGACGGGTGCTGCTGCTGGGCGACGGCGAAACTCTCGGCGAGGTGGGTTCGGTTCAGCTGCTCTCCCCTCGCGGCACGGTGACGATCGTGGCCACCGACATGCTGCTCTCGGCATCAGCCGACACGGCGATCCCGGTGGATTCCGTCATCGACGTCGCCGCCGACGTCGCGGGCCTCCGCCGCTAAATCCGCCGCTAACTCAGCCGCTAACGCCGCCGCTTCAAGGCTCCCCTCAGCGCTGCCAGTTGTCGGCGAGCTTGTTGAGCAGTCTGGCGAGCTCGACGCGTTCCTCCTCGGTGAACGAGGTCAGCGCGGTCGTCAGCATCTCGCGACGCTCGCCGCGCATGCCGCGGGCGAGGCGGCGTCCTTCGTCGGTCAGCGCGATGCGGGTGCGCCGCGCGTCGTCGGGGTCGGCTTCGCGGCGCACGAATCCGCGTTCGACCCCCTGCTGGACGAGCCGTGAGGCGCGGGGCTGGTCGACACCGATCGCCGCGCCGAGGTCACTGACACTGAGTGGGGCGGACGCGGCGGCGAGCGCCTCGAGCATCCGCATGCGGGCGGGGCCGCCGAGGCGCCCCGAGGGGTCGGCCATCCACGGGGGCATCCCAGGGTGACCGCGGTGATGGGCGAAGTGGTCGTGCGGATCGTCGCCACCGTGCCCCTCGCCGGGGCCGCCGTGCGGGCCGTCCTGCCACGCGTGGGGGCCGCCGTGACCGCGACCACCTCTTCCCCCCGGGCCGCGCTCGCCGGGACGCCGTCCGCGCAGACGGGACAGCGCCTGCGCGATGGCTTCGGCGGGATCGTTCGGTTCGGTGGCCATGGCTCGATTTTACATGCGACTTGACATGCATCAGAACTTCATGTCACACTACATGTACATGCACTGTGACATACACATGCACATTGACAACTACGTCACTCCGACAAAAGGACTTCTCATGAACACCTCTGAATCACAGAACACCTCTGAATCACAGAACACCTCCCGCCCCTTCGGCTACTGGCTGAAGGCCGCCGACCGCCTGATGGCGGCCGAGTTCGCCGCCGCTTTCGACGGCGAACACGCGAGTCGTCGCGACTGGCGCATCCTCAACATCGTCGACGGCACCGTCCCGTCCGACCGCCCACTGAACGGCCACAAGCTGCATCGGCTCGTCGAGCGCGGCTGGGTCTCTCCCGAGGGCGACGGCTGGGCGATCACCGACGACGGTCGCGCCGCGAAGGATCGCCTCGGCGCCATCGTCGACGACATCCGCACCAAGGTGGAGGAAGCCGTCTCCCCTGAGGACATGGCCACCACGCTCGCCTCGCTCGAGAAGATCGCCCGCGCGTTCGGATGGGACGAGGAGACCCCTCTTCCCCGCGGACGCCGTCACGGCTTCGGCGGACCCCGCCACGGTCGCGGATTCGGCCACGGCTTCGGACGACCCTTCGGACGCGGCTTCGGTCGTGGCTTCGGCGCGGGAGTCGAGCGGGGTTTCGAACACGACCGGGAGCACGGTTTCGACCGCGAACACGCATGCGAGCACGGGCACGCGCACAGCCGCGAGCACGGTCACGGCGAGCACGGTCACGGCGAGCACGGTCACGGACGCGGTCGTGGACACAGTCCGCACCGTGCGGAGCGGATCGCCCAGCACGCCTTCGAGCGCGGTTTCGATGCGGGATTCACCCGCGGGCGCGACGCCTGATCCCCCCCCCGCAACACTGCGAGACGCCTCACCCGACACTCGGGTGGGGCGTTTCGCGTTCTCAGCGCCCGAGAGTCAGAGGTCGAGCAGCAGCAGGGCCGACTCGGTCGCCCCGGCGGCACGCAGCCGCGCTCGCATCGCGGCGGCGGCGATCGCGTACGGCCGGGCGTCATCGAGCAGCAGGGAGCGCGAGTTGGCCTCTTCGTTCAGGGCGACGAGCTCGAACGCGAGCACCTCGGGGTCGGCCTCGACCTCTCCGGCATCCACGGCGTGACGCAGCTGGGCCTCCACATAGCCGTACCAGTCGACCAGCGCCGACCGCACCGCATCGCTCACCGGTCCGGACTTCGAGTCGACGTCGGCGGCCGTCGCCGCGAAGAAGCATCCGCCGGTGAACACCCGGTCCCGCGAGTACGACAGCGAGTTGTGCAGCAGCGCGGCGAGACGGTGCAGCCCGCGCGGATGGACTCGCGCCGGCTCGACGATCCGCGCCGTGAAGATCTCGCGGGCGGCGGCGACGGTTGCGAGCTGCAGCCCCTCCTTGCTCTGGAACAGCGTGGCGATGCTGCTCTTGCTCGACCCCGAGGCCTCAGCCAGCCGTCCGATACTCAGTCCGTCGAGCCCTTCGACCGATGCGAGGTCGGTCGCGCTCTGCAGCACGATGCGGCGCGAGGCATCACCACGGGCCCTCCGCCCATCCAGAACAGCGCTCTCGGTCACACACCTAGTATACGAACGATCGTTCGCCTACTATACGTATGATCGTTCGTATTGTTCCGGCGAAGGAGCCTCCATGCCGTCCGTGCCCGCGTTGCTCGCTCGCAGCATCCCGCTCGCCGCCGCTGTCTCACCGACGCTCGCCGGCGACATCGCCTATCGACTGTTCTTCACGACGTCGCCGCGGATGCGCGTGAGTGAAGCGGACGCTCCCACGCACGCCGACGCCCGACGGGGCCGGCTCACGGTACGCAGTCACGAGGTCGTCACCTACGAATGGGGCACCGGACCTCACACCGCGCTGCTCCTGCACGGCTGGCGAGGGCGAGCCTCGCAATTCGCGCCGCTGGTGCGGGAACTGCGCTCCGAGGGGTTCCGGGTGATCGCGTTCGACGCTCCTGCGCACGGCTCATCGTCCGGGCGGAGCACCGACATCCGCGACTGGATCGACGCGGCCGAGCAGCTGCAGGCCGAGCACGGGCCGTTCGTGGTGATCGTCGGCCACTCGTTCGGGGCGCTGGCGGCACTGACCGCAGCCCGTTCGACCGTTCCGGTTCCGGCCGTCGCCGTGATCGCCGGCGCCGCCGCCCCCGACGCCTTCCTCGCACAGTTCGCCACAGACCTGCACCTCGACGCCGCGACGACCGCCCGTCTGTCGGAGCGATTCCGCAGGAGGTTGCACATGGATCAGTCCGCCGTAACCGCACGATACGACGCCGTGAAGCGCCCTCTCCCCGCCGACACCGCCCTGCTCGTGGTGCACGACCGCGGCGACCGGAGGATGCCCGACCACGATTCGCTCCGTCTGCACGACGCCCACGGCGCACGGTCGCGTCTGGTGCGCACAGAGGGCCAGGGACACACGAGGGTGCTGTCGGCGGATGCGACGCTCGATGCCGTCATCGCGCTGACGGCCTCTCCGCACGTGCGGTGACCGGGGTAACCTGACCTCGTGATCACCTGCGTCGTGACGTACACGATCGATCCGGACAAGATCGACGCCTTCGAAGAGTTCGCGCGCGCCTGGATGCGGCTGGTCGATGATCACGGCGGCAGACATCACGGCTACTTCCTTCCCTCCGAGGGAGCGAGCGATCAGGCCCTGGCACTGTTCACCTTCCCGTCGCTCGCTGACTACGAGGTGTACCGGAAGGGCTTCGGGGTCGATCCGCAGTTCATCGAGGCGGACCGTATCCGCGACGAGAGCGGGTGCGTGCTGCGCTACGAACGCACCTTCATGCGACCGCTGCTGCCGACAGACCTCGATCCGGAGGACTGACGGCGCCCGAACGGCTTGCGCCCGCCGTCAGATGCGGCGCGGTCCTGGACCGTCCGTTGCGAGTGCATCCTCGGGGTTGAGCAGTCGGCACGCCTTGAGGGAGAGGCACCCGCAGCCGATGCACCCCGTGAGCTCGCGGCGCAGATGCTCGAGCTGTGTGCGCCGGAGGTCGAGCTGTGCGCGCCAGAGCTTCGCCACCCGCTGCCAGTCCCGCTGCGATGGCGGCTCGTCCACCGGGAGGCTCTGGAACACCTCGTGCACATCGGTGAGCGGGATGCCCAGCCGCTTGGCGACGACGATCAGGGAGATCCGACGCAGCATGTGGCGCCGGTAGCGGCGCTGGTTGCCCGAGGTCCGTGTCGAGGCGATGAGGCCGAGCTGCTCGTAGAAGTGCAGCGCTGTCGCGGGAACGCCGGAGCGTCGCACGACTTCGCCGATCGCCAGCAGATCGTCGGGCTCCAAAGACATCATCGCCTCCTCTTGACCTCGAGTTTACTCGAGGTATTAGCGTGACGAACGGCCGCCGAGACACGGCGCCGCCGGGCGGCTCTCCCGCCCCATCGACGCCACGAAGGGCACCCCCGATGACCCAGACTCCGCAACGCACCGCCCCCGCCGGCAGCTGGCGCGAACTCCTCGGCCGCCGCTACGCACCGACCGCCGCCGTGCTCGCAGGCGGTGTGCTCCTCGAAGCGAGCAACGTCTACCTCACGACCAGCCTGCTCCCCACGATCGTGGGAGACATCGGCGGGGCGGAGTTCTACGCCTGGACGATGATGACCTTCCTGTTGGCCTCCGTGGTGAGCTCGATGATGGTCAGCCGTGTTCTCACCCAGCAGGGCGCCGTCCGGGCGTACCTGCTCGCCCTCGGCCTGTTCGCTCTCGGGTCGCTGCTCTGCGCCGCGAGTCCGTGGATGTGGGCATTGCTCGCCGGGCGGGCGGTGCAGGGCCTCGGAGGCGGACTTCTCGCCGGACTCGGCTACGCGCTCATCCAGCGCGCACTCCCCGAGCGGCTCTGGGCGCGGGGCGCGGCGCTCGTCTCGGCGATGTGGGGCGTCGGCAACATCGTCGGCCCCGTCGTGGGCGGCATCTTCGCGCAGCTCGATGCCTGGCGGGTGACCTTCGTGGGACTGGCCGTGGTCTCCGCGCTGATCGGCATCGTCGTGGTCCGCGCACTGCCGCGGACCGCTCGCACGCGGTCGAGCGAGTCACTCCCCTGGGGTTCGCTCCTGCTGCTGGCCGGCGGGGTCGCCGCCGTGGGCATCGCGAGCGTCGTCCCCAGCGGCCTCGGCACCGGGGTCGCCATCACCGTCGGTGTCGTTCTCGGTGCCTGGTTCCTGCGCCACGAGCGTCGCGGTCGCACCGGCATCCTGCCGCGCGTCACCTTCGCGCACGGATCATCGCTCGGGTGGGTCTACGTCACGGTCGCCGTGCTGGCCTTCGCGATCGGCACCGAGGCATTCATCCCGCTGTTCGGGCAGGAGATCGGCGGGCTCGCCCCGTTCGTCGCCGGGCTCCTCGGCGCAGCCTTGTCCCTCGGATGGTCGGTGACACAGGTGTTCAGCGCGAACGCGATGGGCATCCGGTCCCGGCGCACGCTCATCACCCTCGGTCCGCTCGTGGTCGCCGCCGGGCTGACCGCCTACGGCCTGCTCCAGCACGAGGGCCCCTCCGTCCTCGTCATCGCCCTGTGGTTCATCGCACTGTTCCTCGCCGGAGCCGGCATCGGCATCGGCTTCCCCCACCTGACCGTGGCGGCGCTCGGCAGCACCTCGGGCGAAGAGGAGGGCGCCAAGGCCGCCGCGGCCGTCAACACCGTCTTCATCATCGCGAGTGCGTTCAGCTCGGCGATGGCCGGCGTGCTCGTGAACCTCGCCATGCCCGACGTCGTCGATGCCGCCCGACTGCTCATGCTCGCGTTCGCGGCCGTCACGGCGCTCGGAGTCTTCGTCGCCCGCGGCGCGAGCTGGGGCATCGGCCTCTCCTCGACGGACGACGACCCACCCCTCGCTCCCACTCCCGCCACCGAACCCGCCACCGACTGAACGAGAGAGACATAAAGGATGAACGTGGATGAGAACCCGAGGACGCCCGTCACCGTCATCGGCCTCGGCGAGATGGGAACAGCCATAGCGAGGACGCTCGTCGGACGCGGCCACCCGACCACCGTGTGGAACCGCACCGGGAGCAGAGCGGCACCGTTGGCTGCGCTCGGTGCCGATGTCGCCCGGACGGCCGCCGATGCGGTGGCCGCGAGCCCGCTCGTGATCGTGTGCCTGCTCGACGGCACCGCCGTGGAGGCTGTCTTCGAGACGATCGCCGGGGCGGCACGAGGAAAGGTGATCGTGAACGTCACCAGTGGCTCTCCTGCCCAGGCCAGAGCCGCCGGGGAGTGGGCGCAGACGCACGGCGCGCGATATGTCGACGGCGGGATCATGGGCGACCCCGCCGCCGTGGGGTCGCCCGAGGTGCTCCTCTCCTTCAGCGGAGATCGCGTCGGCTTCGACACGCACCGCGGGGCGCTGGAGGGCCTCGGCACCGTCGGATACCACGGAGAGGATGCGGGCCACGCGGCCGTCGAGTTCCTCGCTCAGGTGGCGATCGGCTACGAGTTCCTGATCGGACTGCTGCATACGTTCGCACTGATCACGGCCGAGGGGGCCGATGTCGTGGGGTTCGCGGAGCGCGTCGCGGGGACCGTCGAGGGATATGTGCCGCTGGTGAAGAGCTTCGGCGAGGCCGTGGCCGCAGGAGAGTACGGGCCCGACCTGGGTTCGTTGCACGTGCAGAGAGCACTCATGGACGACCTCGTCAGCCATCGCGAAGCGCTCGGCATGGACACGGTGCGCATGCGGGAGATCAGGCGGCTGATGGATCGCCGGATCTCCGACGGCCACGGCGACCAGGGGTTCTCCAGCCTGTTCGAGGTGCTGAACGACGAGCGGCCCCACCGCGACGAGGCGGAAGACGAGTGACCCGCCGGAGGGCGATCAATCGGTCGCGACAGCGACCCGGCGGGTGAGGTCGAGGAACACGGCACGCTCGTCTGCGGTCAGCGGCGCCAGGAACTGCTCCTGGGCCTGATCGACCACCGCATCGAGCCGGGCGAGCTCGGCGCGGCCTGCTGCGGTGAGGCTGACGACGTTGCGGCGGCGGTCGGACGGATGAGGGGCACGCGCGACGAACCCGCCCTCTTCCAGCACGACCAGTGCCACCGAGACGTCGCTGCGGTCGAGTTCGGTCGCGCGTCCGAGGTCGGCCTGACTGATCGGGCCCGCCTCTTCCACTGCCGCGAGCAGCCGGTAGTGGTACGCGCGAGCGCCCACGTCGGCAAAGAGTTCCTGCAGAAGCGCGTGGGAGCGCAGGTGCGCCCGACTGACCCACCACGTCGCCCTGTGTTCGAGTCGATCCATGAACCGATGCTACTCGTTGGTATCACCAATGATGTGCTACCGTTGGCCGCACCAACGATATGGAGCCCTCATGATCCCTTTCGGCCCGCAGCTCATCGGCCAGACGGAGAAGGCGCTGAACGCCCTCCTGCTCACCCTGCTCTTCCCCCACGCCCTGTCGGAACGGGAATGGGTGACACTGCGCCTCGTCTCCCAGTTCGAGGGAGAGGGCAGCGTGGACAGGTTCGTCGCTGACCGTCTACACGACCCCGACTCCGCGCTCTTCCTCCGCGCCCTCCAGGAGCGGGGACTCGTCGAGGGTTCTCACCTCAGCCCCACGGGCACGACACTGGTGGCCGAGATCAGCCGCGAGATCGCACGCGTCTCCGGCCCCATCTGGGACGAGGTCGATCACGACGACGCGCTCGCCGCCACACGAGCACTGAACCACATCCTGGAGAAGGCCCGGCTGCTCCTACGCGCCTCGGCAGTCTGACCCGGCGACGGAGGCGGTCGGGAGTCGGACGTAGGCTGGATCAGTGGCGGATTCGCGGGGAAGGGTGTGGACCGGCGTTCTGCGCGTCGAGCCGCACCGCGGCGACCACCGGGTGGCGTTGCGCGCCGCGGTCAGCGTGGCCGTCCCCCTACTCGTGCTCTGGGCACTGGGACGCCTCGACCTCAGCATCTACGCCAGCTTCGGCGCCTTCGCCGCCCTCTACGGGCGGCACGACGTGTTCCGCGACCGCATCCGCATGCAGGCGAGCGCCGGTGGCGTGATCCTCGCCTCGATGCTCGTCGGCACGGCACTGTCGGTCCTCGCCGCCCCGGCCCCGGCCAGCATCCTCGTGGTCGCGGTCATCGCGTCGGCCGTCACCCTGCTCGCCTACACGATGCGGTGGCACCCGCCGGGGCCGCTGTTCCCGGTGTTCGCGGTCGGAGCCTGCGCGACGATCCCCGCCACAGCCGCCTCCTTCGGGGACGTGCTGCTGGTCGGTGGACCGAGCGTGCTGTTCGGCCTGGCCATCACCGCCCTCATCGGCATCCTCACCCGCAGCACCGACGACGTGCCGCCGAAGACCCTGCAGCCCGTCGGCCCGATCGCGGGCGAGATGGCCGCGTCGGTCGGAGTCGCGATCCTGGGCGCGGGCTTCGCCGGGCTGCTGATCATGGACTCGCACTGGTACTGGGCGGCGGTCGGCGCGGTGGCCGCCGTGAGCGGACCTCAGCTCAACGCCCGCGTGATCCGCGGCATCCAGCGCCTTGTCGGCACGTTGCTCGGAGTGCTCGTCGCCGCCGGCATCCTCGCCATCGACCTGCCCCCACTCGCCGTGATCGCCCTCGTGGTCGTGCTGCAGGCCGCCGCCGAGCTGTTCGTCGGCCGCAACTACGGCATCGCGATGATCTTCATCACCCCGCTTGCCCTGCTCATGGTGCACCTGGCCGCACCCACGCCCGTCGACATGCTGCTGCAGGACCGCGCGATCGAGACCGTGATCGGGGTGGCCGTCGGCACGGTCGTCGCCGTCGCCTCGGCAGCACTTCGACGCAGGACGGCCCCGAAACGCTCCTGAGCTCAGCAGGTCACAGGAGCGGAACGCCTGAGATCGACGACGCTGCGACGTCGGCGCCCGCGAACGGGAAGCTGGTGGTGTTCAGCAGGTACACGCCCACGACGATCGCGGCGACGAGGAGCAGGAACAGGAACGCGAAGATCACGATGGTGAGCACGCGGTAGCCACCCGACGTCGGCACCTCGGGTGCGACGGACGGCAGCGCCCAGTCATCGGCCACCGCGGCGGGCGGCTCCCCCTCGAGGATGGCGGGAGTCGGACGGGCACGGTCGCCGCGCCGCGTCGCGGGCGGAGGCGGCGGGATCACCGTGTCGGCGGACGGGAGGTCAGACGGCGGCGGGGTCAGCAGCCCGTCCGGGATCGGGATCTCGGGCGGAGGCGGCGGGATCACGACGTCGGCGGGCGGGATCAGCGACTCGTCCGGAAGATCGAGCCCTTCCGACGAGCGCGGCTCCTCCAGGGAGGGCGTCTGCTCCGGGATGACGGGCTCTTCCGGCTGGGTACCGCTCGCGTCGGTCATCTCAGCCTCCGACTGCTCCGACGTCGGTGGTGCCGACATCCGTCCGATGGAAGTTCTGGAACGAGCGGGAGGCCGTCGGTCCGCGCTGTCCCTGGTACCGGTTGCCGTAGGGGCCGGATCCGTAGGGGTTCTCGGCGGGAGAGGTGAGCCGGAAGAAGCACAGCTGACCGATCTTCATGCCCGGCCACAGCTTGATCGGCAGGGTCGCGACGTTCGCGAGCTCGAGCGTGACGTGCCCTGTGAAGCCGGGATCGATGAAACCCGCGGTCGAGTGCGTGATGAGTCCGAGGCGTCCGAGCGACGACTTGCCCTCGAGACGTGCCGCGATGTCGTCGGGCAGCGTGACCTGCTCGAACGTCGCCCCGAGCGCGAACTCGCCGGGGTGCAGGATGAACGGCTCGTCGGGGTCGACCTCGATCAGGCGCGTGAGCTCCGGCTGGTCGACCGACGGATCGATGAACGGATACTTGTGGTTGTCGAACAGGCGGAAGTACCGGTCCAGACGCACGTCGATGCTCGACGGCTGGATCATCCCGTCTTCACGCGGGTCGAGGCCGATGCGGCCGGATGCGAGTTCTGCCTTGATGTCGCGGTCGCTGAGAAGCACGGCACCAGCCTAGTTGCCAGGGGCTTCCGACGCCGTGCCTGCTTTGGCCAAAGGGCACCGGACGGGTAGGCTGGCGTTCGCCCGCTCCTCGGATGCGGGTACGGGGCTGTAGTTCAATGGTAGAACTTCTGCTTCCCAAGCAGACAGCGCGGGTTCGATTCCCGTCAGCCCCTCCACGTGTGACTTCCCGAGCTCTCCCCGCCGAAGGGTGCGTGACCGAGCCGCGTCAGGAGAAGAGCTGGCGGAGCGCTTCGAGGTCGCCGGAATCGACCACCTTCTGGACGGCGTCGATGGTCTCCTGGGTCGCGAACATGCCCTTGAGCGTGCCGTTCCAGATCGCCCGCACGGTGTCCACGTCACCGGCATCGACCGCCGCGCCCGCGGACTCGATGGCCTGCTGGTAAGGAATCTGCTGGAACCCACCGGGGGCGTCATGAGGGTTGTAGTACGGCACCCAGGGAAGATCGGGGTCGGGCGTGAGCCAGAGCACCTGCCCAGGGTGGATATCCCGCCGGTGGTTCATCGAGCCGAGGTTCGGGTACGCGCAGAGCCGTTCAGCGACCACGGCTTCGACGTCGCCGGGCTCGACGGTATACGTCACCGGGGTGCCGTCCTCATCGACTGTCACCTCGCCCCGCGCGAACTCGCGCGCGCCGAGATCACGGAGCGTTCCGTGTCGCTCCCAATACAGACCGTCGCCGTCGCTGTAGACCTCTGACATGCCGGAGCATCTTTCCGGTTCCGTCGGTTTCGGCGTCGAGGCAGCCTCGGCCGCCGTCCGGAGGTCGACCGCAGGAGCGGATGCCTCGGGCGTCTGGACTGCCACCGGCGAGGTGCACCCGACGAGCACTGCGGCGGTCACACCGATCACGACGAGCGCAGGGGCGACCTTCTGCGTGCCGGACATGACGCCATACTGGCAGATCGTTTTCCCGTTCTCGATGCCTGGGCGGCCGCGGAAAAGCATCCCATCCGAATCGTCATCGGTTCCGAACAGAGACAGGAAGGGCGATTTCGTGCGCCCTCCGCGCCGTCCGCACGACCGAGAGAAGCCCCGATGATCGAATCGTCGACACCACCGCTCGCCGCCCTCGACGGCCACCGCAACGTCACCGACCTGCTGGCTGCGCGGGCCGCCGCCGCCCCGGACCATGTGGCGTTCGAGGTCGAGGACGCGTCGACGGGCTCCTGGCGGCCGATCACCACCCGAGCGTTCGAGGACGAGGTGCGCGCTCTGGCGAAGGGGTTCATCGCCCAGGGCATCCGAGTCGGCGACCCCATCGCGATCATGGCGCCCACCCGCTACGAATGGGCCGTCGCCGACCTCGCGGCCTGGTACGCCGGTGCTGTCGTCGTGCCGATCTACGAGACCTCGTCGGGGTCACAGGTGGACGCGATCGTCGCGGATGCCGGTGTGCGCCTGGCCATCGGCGGTACGACCGAACATGCGGCGCTGCTCGAGTCGGCGCTCTCGCACGCCGGCGGAGTCACTCTCGGCGCGTGGGTGATGAGTGCCGAGACCTCGCCGTGGACCCTCCTCGACCTGGCCGCACGCGGGGTCGACGTGACCGACGAGGAGCTCGAGGCCCGCAGGACGGCAGCTACGCAGGATGACCCCGCGACGATCGTCTACACCTCGGGAACGACGGGCGAGCCCAAGGGCGTCGTGCTCACGCATCGCAACTTCCTCGGTCAGGTGCTGAACATCGCCGCGGCCTACCGCGAGATCGTGAACGAGTCCGGCAACACGGTCATCTTCCTCCCGCTCGCTCACGTGCTCGCGCGCGGCCTGCAGCTGATCTGCCTTGCCAGCGGCATGCGCATCGCGCACCTGTCCGACCCTTCGACCGTGGTCGCCACGCTCGACACCCTCCGACCGACGTTCCTGGTGGTCGTGCCACGGGTGCTGCAGAAGATCCAGGCGGCCGCCGCGGGCAAGGCCGCCGACAAGGGACTCACGAAGATCTGGGCGCATGCCGAGGCGACGGCCATCGCGTGGGGCCGCAGCGCCGAGCGAGTCGATGCCGGTCGTGGCGCCGCACGCACCGTCGGCCTGCGCCTGCGCCACCGCCTCTTCGATGCACTGTTCTACGGCCGCCTTCGCACGGTGATGGGCGGGCGGGTCGGCTACATCCTGTCGGGCGGCGCCGCCCTCGACGCCGACCTCTCGCTGTTCTTCCGCGGCATCGGGGTTCCCGTCATCGAGGGCTACGGACTGACCGAGACGACCGCACCGCTCACCGGCAACCTGCCAGGGCGCATAGCCTCGGGAACCGTCGGCGCACCGCTGCCAGGGCTCACGGTCCGCATCAGCGACGAGGGCGAAGTGCTCGCTCGCGGCATCGGCGTCTTCGACGGCTACCGGGACCCCGCGCACGACGACGGTGCGTTCATCGACGGCTTCTTCCGCACCGGTGATCTCGGGCGGCTCGACGAGAAGGGAAGGCTGATCCTCGACGGACGGCTCAAAGACGTGATCGTCACCTCGAACGGCAAGACCATCGTGCCGACCCGCTGGGAGAGCGCGGTCGAGGCGAATCCGCTGGTCTCGCATGCGGTCATGGTCGGCGAGGGGAAGCCGTATCTCTCCGCGCTGCTGGTGCTCGATCCGGAGCAGGCCGGCGCCTGGGCCGAAGCGCAGGGCAGCCGCATCCCGTCGACTAGCACGACCAGCCCGACCGACATCCGCACGGTGGACGACCCGGCCCTGCACGCTCACCTGCAGCGGTCCGTCGACGAGGCCAACGCGCTCGTCGCGCGCAGCGAGCAGGTCCGCCGGTTCAGCGTGGTCTTCGCCGACCTCGACGACCGTGGACTCGTCACCCCCACCATGAAGCTGAAGCGGAGCGTCGTGCTGGATCGCGCGGCCTTCGCCGTCGAAGACCTGTACCTCTGAGAATCGGAAAGCACACCATGTCCTCCCCCACCCCCACCCGTCCGACCTCCTCGCGCTCCTCTCTCATCGCGATCGTCGTCGCCCTCGTGGTCGGCGCGCTCGTCGCGATCGCCGGCAGCCAGGGCGGTGCGACCATCGGCGGCGTGCCGCTGTTCGCCCTCGCCGTCGCTGCGGCCTTCGCGATCCAGGTCATCGCGTTCATCCCCGCGATGCTGCTGCAGACCGAACGGTTCTTTGACCTGACGGGCAGCCTCACGTTCTTCGTGATCTCCGCAGCACTCGTCCTGCTGGCGCCGATGCCCGACCCGCGGAGCTGGATCCTGGCGGCGATGGTCATGCTGTGGGCCGCGCGCCTCGGCTCGTTCCTGGCCCTGCGCGTGCACAAGGCCGGATCCGACGGGCGCTTCGACCAGATCAAGGGGTCGCCGCTGCGGTTCCTGCAGGTGTGGGTGATCCAGGGTGCGTGGGTGTCGCTGACCGCGGCCGCCGCCTGGATCGCGATCAGTGCGGATGCCTCCTCCCGCGCGCCGATCGGATGGCTGACCGTCGTCGGCATCGTCGTCTGGGCCCTCGGCATGGTGATCGAGATCGTCGCCGACGCCCAGAAGTCGGCGTTCCGCGCCGACCCGCGCAACCGGGACGATTTCATCCGCACCGGCCTATGGTCGCGGTCCCGCCACCCGAACTACTTCGGCGAGATCGTCATCTGGGTGGGCGTGTTCGTCACCGCCGCCCCCGTGCTCGTCGGATGGCAGTGGATCGCGCTGCTCTCGCCCCTGTTCGTGATCCTGCTGCTCACGCGCGTCAGCGGCATCCCGCTGCTCGAAGCCCGCGCCGAGAAGAAGTGGGGCGACCAGGCCGACTACGTCGCCTACCGCGAACAGACTCCGGTACTGATCCCGAAGCTCACCCGGCCCGCGATGCGGGAGACGGCCGGGTAGACGGGGTCCCGGCTGGAATGCTCGGAACCGACAGCGCATATGTGAACAGAGCCCCACGACGAACGCGAGCGACCGAGTCCTACTCTGCCGTATCGAAATCCTCTACCTGTGTGAACACGATCAGGGTGTCTGCCCCGGGCGAGCATCGGTCCAGGCCGTGGATCTCCGGGACGTCAACAAGGCTGTCGAAGGCTTCTCTCTCGAAGTAGAAGCCCCTCCCCGACAGCGCCTGACCAAGTACGACCTGTCCGTTCACATCGCCGACAGCTGACCCATCCTCATAAATTTCGAACCCGAGCGGCCAGATGATCGGGTATGTTTCCTCGTCGTTCAGGAAGAGGCTTGCACACCCGTCTTCATCGACGAGCGTGCCGCTGACCGTCTGGATCTCCTGGTCTATGGGCATGCGACCCGTGATGATCTCCTCGATCGATCCACCTGCCGATGAACAAGCAGCCAGGGAGCCAAGGACCGCGACTCCCAGCACTGTCCCCCAGGCAGCTCTGCGCATCATCCCGTCCATAGGCTCACTCCGAACGCACGCATAGCGTTGCGGACGGAACTCCAGCACGAAGCCCCGTTGTAGTGGCCAGAGTGAATTCCGGTCGCAACCGAGCTCCCTTTCAGATACCAGGGGCCACCCGAGTCTCCTCCGTCTGTGACGTGATTGACCGTGCAAGCTAGAGGCCCCACTGTGTAGTGGGCGTTGCCCGCGGGGACATAGATCGTCGCCGTAGATCCAACACTCCACACTGATCCACACTTATGCCCAGTCGTCTTTCCGTATCCACACACGGTACCCCCATAGACAGAATTGGACGCTGAGGCAAATTTCCGCTGGCCTCCAGTTCCTAGGCTCGTCGACCCGCTCAACATGTAACGACTGTGGTTCCACCGGAAATCACCGCCTGTGGCCGAACTGTAGCTCGTGCTAATTGACGATGGGAAGACGGGATAAAACATGTTGGAAGTGCTACCGTATGAGCCTACGCCTGGGCAGTGACCAGCCGTGAGAACACCCAACTCGGATCCTGCATCGCGCTTAACAGGAAAGGCGCCGGTACAGGTTCCGGCCAATGTGCGGCCGCCGTCTTCTGCCTCCGGTTGTCTAGCTCGTCGGAATTAACGCTTTGCGAGAGCGCAGCGGCGTACTCCTGCAACTCCGTACTCGTATAGCCGAGGTTGGGAACGAAGGTAATCGTCTCTATCGCCTGAGACTCAAGTTGGATCTGGGCGGGAACAGCGTCGCGAAATGCGATATAGCCGCTTGAACCCCCCTCAGCAAGACTCGCATAGGAGAATTCCGTTGGATATGTCTCTTCAGCGAGCGTTGCCAGTCGGGCTAGTTGTAAAGCGATATCCGCTGCGGGCTCTTCTAAAATCGCATTCTCTGAGGGGTCGCGGTCGCTCGACGTCGCCATACCTACACCATTTGGGACCTGGGCCGATACCGATGTTGCGCTCAGCCACGGTGCTGTCAAAGCACCCAGGATAGCTACACCGACGCCCATCGATCGCGATGGTCTGCGCATTGTCTGCTCTCGCAATCTACAGGTCTCGTCTAGCCAAGAGGCCTACCCTTCATCAAGAGTGGTCAGCCGAACGGACTCTGTCAAGGCAGAGGAGCCGGGCGGGCGCCGTGGGTGTTTAGACAATTCCTTAGCCCAGCCTCCTGGATCGCGATCAGTGCGGATGCCTCCTCCCGCGCGCCGATCGGATGGCTGACCGTCGTCGGCATCGTCGTCTGGGCCCTCGGCATGGTGATCGAGATCGTCGCCGACGCCCAGAAGTCGGCGTTCCGCGCCGACCCGCGCAACCGGGACGAGTTCATCCGCACCGGCCTGTGGTCGCGGTCCCGTCACCCGAACTACTTCGGCGAGATCGTCATCTGGGTGGGCGTGTTCGTCACCGCCGCCCCCGTGCTCGTCGGATGGCAGTGGATCGCGCTGCTCTCGCCCCTGTTCGTGATCCTGCTGCTCACGCGCGTCAGCGGCATCCCGCTGCTCGAAGCCCGCGCCGAGAAGAAGTGGGGCGACCAGGCCGACTACGTCGCCTACCGCGAACAGACTCCGGTACTGATCCCGAAGCTCACCCGGCCCGCGATGCGGGAGACGGCCGGGTAGACGGGGTCCCGGCCAGCCCACTCCGAGCCGCTTCTTCGTCACCTCGCACAAGCAGGAGCCGACACTCGGTGCCCGCGGACATGACTTCGAGCCCGGCACACGAGAGTGTGGAGACGAACCAGCGCGACGGCCGAATGCCGACCGCGAGAACAAGGGAGTCTCCATGTCCAGCGAAACCCTCGTCGTGCCGCTCGTCGATCAGCTCGACGCGTTCTTCGGGCAGTACACGGCCGCGGGTCAGTCGCCTGGTCTGGTGTACGGCCTCGTCGGACCCGACGGCCTGGAGCACACGCGCGGGTTCGGCACCGCCGACGACGAAGGCACGTCTCCCGACGCCGACACCGTCTTCCCGATCGCCTCGATGACCAAGAGCTTCGTCGCGCTCGGTGCCCTGCTCGCCCGCGACCGCGGCCTCCTCGACCTGGAGGCGCCCATCACCGACTTCTACCCCGAATGGCACGGGACCGTGGGCGAGGAACCGGCGATCGCTCCGACCCTGCGACAGCTGCTCAGCATGGGCGGCGGTCTCACCGAGGACAACTCCTGGGTCGACCCGTTCCTCGGCCTCTCCGAAGCGGAGATGGTCGAACGGATCAGACCCGGCTTCAACTACAGCACCCACCCCGGAAGCGCCTTCGAGTACTCCAACATCGGCTTCACGATGGCCGGTCTCGCGGTGGGCACAGCCGTGGGCCGCCGTGTCGAGGACTGGGTCACCGATGAGATCCTGCGCCCGCTGGGGATGAACAGCACGTGGTTCGACAACCGCGCCCCGGAGGGCGGCTTCGCGAGGGCTGTCGGCTACTCGCTGGACAGCGCGGGCGACTGGGTGGGCTTCCCGTCGGAAGTGTCCGACGCCATGGCCGCGGCCGGTGGCATGCAGTCGACCATCAACGACCTCAGTGTCTGGGTCAGGTTCCTCGCGGCATCGACACTGCCTGGCAGCGACGATGCCGTGGTGAGCCGGGCTTCACGACGAGAGCTGCAGCGCATCCATCAGGTCGACATCCCCTCGCTGCAGGCCCGCCCCGACGGCTCCTGGAAGTTCGTCGCCGGCGGCTACGCGCTCGGCCTCTTCGTGCGCGAAGACCTGCACCGCGGACGCATCGTCACGCACAGCGGCGGCCTCCCGGGGTTCATCCTGAACATGGTGTGGCACGCGGGGTCCGGCATGGGCATCGTCGTCTTGACGAACAGCCACCGGAGCAACCCGGTCGCCCTCTCGGAGGAGGCGCTGTTCCGCGCACTCGCCTTTCACGACGCCCCCGCCCGCACCGTGCAGCCGTGGCCGGAGACACGTCGGCTGATGTCCGCGGCCGACGCGCTGATCCGGTCCTGGGATGACGACGCCGCTGCCGCGATCTTCGCCGACAACATCGACTTCGACCGCCCGCTCCTCCAGCGCCGGGCCGCGATCGAGGAGCTCTTCGCCCTGGTGGGTCCGCTGCGCGACGACCTCGGCACGCCAGAAGTCGTCTCCGCGGCGACACCGGCCGACATCACCTGGTCGATCCCCGGCGAGCGCGGCGAGCTGATCTGCATGATCCACCTCACCCCGGTTCGGCCGGCGCAGATCCAGGAGTTCGAGGTCGTGGCGGTCGATCGGAGCGTTCCGCGCGCCGCCCGCCCGACCGACATCTCCGCCCGGCGCCGCGCCTACGCCCGCCCGACCGTGAGCTCGCTGCCGAACACGCACGTCATCTGACGTCGCGCCCGTCAGGGCGCCATCGAGTCAGCCGCGCGATCAGCCGCACGGTCAGCCGCGCGGTCAGCGGAGCGGTCAGCCGCACGGTCAGCGGAGCGGTCAGCCGCACGGTCAGCGGAGCGGTCAGCCGCACGGTCAGCGGAGCGGTCAGCCGCACGGTCAGCCGCGCGGTAGCGGAGCGGTCAGCCGCGCGGCTCGAACCGACGGACCGGATGCGTGGCGGCGACCAGCTCGCGCAGCCCCTCCAGGTCGGTGACCGCTGCGCCCAGCGCACGCGCCTGCACGAGCACGTTGCCGAGCGCGGTCGCCTCGACAGGGCCGGCCAGCACCGGCAGGGCCGAACGATCGGCGATGGCCTGGCAGAGGAGCGCGTTCAGGGATCCGCCGCCGACGAGGTGGATCACGTCGACCTCACGCCCGGAGAGGTCGGACGCCGCGCGCACGGTCTCGGCGAACGCCGCGGCGATACTCTCCACGATGCTGCGCGTGAACACGGCTCGCTCCGTCGGAGCGGATGCTCCTGACGCCTCGACCAGCGTCGCGATGCGGCTGGGCATGTCGCCGGGTGCACTGAGCGAAGGATCGTTCGCATCGAACAGCGGTACGTCGTCCGATACGGCGGCCGCCTCCGCGAGCAGCTCGGTCAGGTCGATGCGTGCACCGTCCTGAGCCTCCCACGCCCGCACGCTCTCACTCAGCAGCCACAGGCCGGTGACGTTGTGCAGGAAGCGGTATCGACCGTCTACGCCGAGCTCGTGCGTGAAGTTCGCCTCGCGCGCCGCATCCGTCAGCACGGGCTCCGCCAGTTCCAGACCCACCAGGCCCCACGTGCCGCACGAGATGTAGGCGGCTGAGGGCGATGCCATGGGGACGGCGACGACGGCAGAGGCGGTGTCGTGCGACCCGACGGCGATCACCGGGAGAGCCTTGCCGACGAGTTCGGCGAGCTCGGGCTGCAGCAACCCGATCACCGCGCCGGGGTCGACCAACGGAGGCAGGAGACGCGGCGGGATGCCGATGCGCGTCGCGAGGTCGGTGTCCCAATCACCGTCGTCGATGCTCAGCAGCCCCGTCGTGGAGGCGTTCGTGCGCTCGGCGACGCTGGCACCGGTGAGGAGGAATGCGACCAGATCGGGGACGAGGAGCACGGTGTCGGCCGCGGTCATCCGTTCGTCCACCCGGTACTGGTACAGGGTGTTGAACGGCAGGAACTGCAGGCCGTTGCGAGCGTACAGCTCAGAGAACGGCACGATGGCGTGCACCTCGGCGACGCCCTGAGCCGTGCGGGAGTCGCGGTAGTGAAACGGCTCGGCGAGGAGAACGCCGTCCGCGAGCAGGCCGTAGTCGACGGCCCAGGAGTCGATCCCGATGCTCTCGATCGTCGGCTCCCGCCGCACCGCCTCCGCCAGCCCGTCCACGACGTGCGCGTACAGGGCGTCGAAGTCCCAGTGCAGTCCGTCCTCCCGCTCCACGGGACCGTTCGGGAAGCGGGACACGAGTTCGAGCTCGAGCCGCCCCTCCCCGATCCGCCCGATCATCACGCGGCCGCTGGTCGCCCCGAGATCGACGGCCGCGACCGCGCGCACGCTCATCGCAGGAACGCCGCGGCGACGCCGGAGTCGACCGGGATGTGCAGGCCCGTGGTGCGGCTGAGCTCGGGACCGGTCAGCACGTACACCGCGTCCGCCACGTTCTCGGGCACGACCTCGCGCTTGAGGATCGTGCGGTTGGCGTAGTACTGACCGAGGTCTTCCTCCTTGACCCCGTAGGTGGCGGCACGGTTCGCACCCCACCCGGAGGCGAAGATTCCCGAGCCGCGGACCACGCCGTCGGGGTTGATGCCGTTCACACGGATACCGTACTCGCCGAGCTCGACCGCGAGCAGCCGCACCTGGTGTGCCTGGTCGGCCTTGGTCGCGGAGTAGGCGATGTTGTTGGGTCCTGCGAAGACCGAGTTCTTCGACGAGATGTAGATGATGTCGCCGCCGAGCTTCTGGTCGATGAGCACCCGAGCGGCGGCCTTCGAGACCAGGAACGACCCCTTCGCCATCACGTCGTGCTGCAGATCCCAGTCCTTCTCCGTGGTCTCCAGCAGCGGCTTCGACAGCGAGAGCCCGGCGTTGTTGACCACGAGGTCGACGCCGCCGAAGGCGAGCACAGCCTCGTTCAACGCGGCCTGGACAGCGTCGGCATCCGCCACGTTCGCGGCGATGCCGATCGCGACATCGGTGTTCCCCAGCTCGGCGGCCGCCGCCTGCGCCTTCTCGAGGTCGAGGTCGGCGATCACGACGCACGCACCCTCGGCGGCGAGACGGGTGGCGATGGCCTTGCCGATGCCGGAGGCGGCACCGGTGACGAAGGCGATGCGTCCCTGGTGCGACTTCGGCTTCGGCATCCGCTGCAGCTTGGCCTCCTCCAGCGCCCAGTACTCGATGTCGAACTTCTCGGCATCCGAGATCGGAGCGTACGTCGAGAGCGCTTCGGCGCCGCGCATCACGTTGATCGCGTTCACATAGAACTCGCCGGCGACGCGGGCGGTCTGCTTGTTGGCCCCGTACGAGAACATGCCCACGCCGGGGATCAGCACGATGAGCGGGTCGGCGCCGCGGATGGCGGGCGACTCGGCCGTAGCATGCGCGTCGTAGTAGGCCTGGTAGTCGGTGCGGTACTGCGCGTGCAGCTCGTGCAGGCGGGCGATCTGCTCCTCGACGGATGCGGTGGCCGGCAGGTCGAGGATCAGCGGCTTGACCTTGGTGCGCAGGAAGTGGTCGGGGCAGCTGGTACCGAGGGCGGCGAGCGTCGGCGCCTTCTCGGAGGCCACGAAGTCGAGCACCACGTCGGCATCGGTGAAGTGCCCGACCATCGGCTTGTCGGTCGAGGCGATGCCGCGGATCGTGCCGGCGAGGGCCGCCGCGCGCCCACGCCGATCCCCAGCCGGGAGGGCCTCGAAGCCCGAGCGGACGCCGCCGAACGGATCGGCCTTGCCGTTCTCCGCGATGTAGGCGGCTGCGGTGTCGATGATCCAGAGGGAGTTCGCCTCCGCCTCCTCCGAGGTGTCGGCCCAGGCGGTGATGCCGTGTCCGCCGAGGATGCAGCCGATCGCCTGCGGGTTCTGCTTCTTGATCTCGGCGATGTCGAGTCCGAGCTGGAAGCCGGGCCGCCGCCACGGCACCCAGACGACCTTCTCACCGAAGATCTTCGCGGTCAGCGCTTCTCCGTCGGCCGCGGTGGCGATCGCGATGCCCGAGTCGGGGTGCAGGTGGTCGACGTGGGCGGCGTCGACCAGGCCGTGCATGGCGGTGTCGATCGACGGCGCAGCCCCGCCCTTGCCGTGCAGGCAGTAGTCGAACGCGGCGACCATCTCGTCCTCGCGGTCGAGCCCGGGGTACACGTCGACGAGAGCGCGCATGCGGTCGAGGCGCAGCACCGCGAGGCCCTGCTCGGTCAGCGTGCCCAGGTCGCCACCCGAACCCTTGACCCACATCAGCTCGACCGGCTGCCCCGTCACCGGATCGATCTCGGTGCCCTTCGCGGAGGTGTTCCCGCCGGCGTAGTTGGTGTTCTTCGGGTCGGCGCCGAGGCGGTTCGACCGGGCGATCAGAGCGGCGGCGGTGGCGTTGGTCATGACTCTCCAAGACAGGGGCGGTGCACACGACCGTGCACACTCGTACTGTTACTTCATGTGAAAGATAACACGAACCGACGTCAAGGAGAAGGGTTCCGGTGATCAGAGAATGTCCGCAAGCCCTCGGAAGGCATCGAGCCGCTCGTCCGCGGGATCGAGCTCCGTGATCAGCACGGAGATCTCATCGCCGTCGAGCGCGCGGGCCACCGAGCGACGGCCGAGCTTGCTGGAGTCGACGCACACGACCGTCGTTCCGGCGTTCGCGGCCATCGCCTGCTTCAGCTCGGCCTCTTCGACCGACACCTCGGACGTGCCGTCGGCACCGTCGAGCGCATCCGCCGAGGAGAAGAACGCGTCGAAGTAGACCGAGCGCATGCTCCGGCGGGCGATCGGCCCGACGAGACTGCCCGTGGTGGGCTCGGCCGTGCCGCCGGAGATCACCGCGGTGACGCCGTCGAACGGCTGCAGCACCTGGAACGACTCGAACGAGTTCGTGTAGACGGTGAGCCCTGCGCGCGGCCCGATCGCCGACGCGAGCATGTTGACCGTCGAGGAGGCATCGAAGGCGACACTCCCCTGGGCGGGGACGAGGCGCAGGGCCTTCTCGGCGATCGCTCGCTTCGCGCTGGCCCTGATGGCCCGACGCGCATCGAAGGGGCGGGCGCGCGGCGCCGCCGTCGCCCCGCCACGCACGCGGCGCACACGACCCTCGGCCTCGAGTTCGAGCAGGTCTCGACGGATCGTCATCGACGACACCGCGAAGAGCTCGGCCGCAACCTCGATCATCACACCCTGGGGGCCGTTGGCGAGTTCGACGAGTTCGTCTCGGCGTCGTTGCGCCTCGAGATTGCCGGAAAGAGCCATGGGAGGAATCTATCCGGTGCGCGCGATGAGACGGATCGCGCGACCAGCGATCTCGATCGCGTGCGCTCATATGAGCGGTGAGTGTTCCAGGTTGAGCGCCCCCGCTAGGCTCTGCTCATGCTCGGAAACACCACGGAACCACTCCTCGGCCGCGTGGCCGTCGTCACCGGCGGAGCGCGGGGCCTCGGCTACGCCATGGCCGAGGCCCTCGCCTCCGGGGGCGCCGAGGTCGCACTCCTCGACCGCCTCGACACCGTCGCCGAAGCCGCCGATGCCCTGGAGTCCGCTTCGGGTCGACGCTGCCTGGGCGTCAGCGTCGATGTCGCCTCTGAGGTATCCGTCGCCGCCGCCTTCGACATCATCGGCGAGCGGCTGGGCGCGGCAGACGTGCTCGTCAACAGCGCCGGCATCACATCGGGCACGCCCCTCCTCGACACCAGCACGGACGACTGGCGGCGGGTGCTCGACGTCAACGTCACCGGCACCTTCGTCACGAGCCGTGAGTTCGCACGCCGGCACGTCGAGGCGGACCGCGGCAACCCGGCCAGCATCGTCAACGTGTCGTCGATGTCGGCGTTCGCCGTGAACATCCCGCAGACCCAGGCCGCCTACAACACCTCGAAGGCCGCGGTGTCGATGTTCACGAAGAGCGCGGCGATCGAATGGTGGCCTCTCGGCATCCGCGTCAACGCGATCGCCCCCGGATACTTCGCCAGCGACATGACCAGGGACTTCGTGGCGGAGAACCCCGAGATGGCCGACGAGTGGGTGCGGCGCATCCCGGCGGGGCGCATGGGACAACCCGAAGAGCTCGGCGACCTGCTGGTCTATCTCGCGAGCGAGCGCTCGAGCTATGTCGTGGGGCAGAGCATCCTCATCGACGGGGGATACACCAGCGTCTGAGGGCTCACCGGACCATAGGCCCGAACCAGAGGCCCGGCCATAGGCTGAGTGGCATGCCCGAACTGCCCCTCGGCTCGGCGACCTTCCGAGCTGCCGCCGTCGATCTCGGCGGGTCCAGCGGTCGTGTCGTGAGCGCGACCGTCGACGGCGACCGGTTGCGGATCGACGGGGTGCACCGGTTCCGCAACCGTGCGTTCACGGATGAGCTCGGCCTGCGGTGGGACGCGCAACGGCTGTATCGAGATGCACTCGTCGGCCTCACCCGGCTGCGCAGGGAGGGGCCGGCCTTCACCAGCATCGGCGTCGACGCGTGGTCGGGCGACTACGGCCTGCTCGGCTACGACGGTCTCCTCGATGCTCCCTTCCATCAGCGCGACGCCCGCACCGAGCGCAGCTTCCCGATCGTCGAGGAGATCCTGCCCGCCGCCGAAGCCTTCCGCGCGACCGGGGTCACCGCGCTCCCCATCATGACGATCTATCAGCTGGCGGCCGACCGGGAGGCCGGACGCCTCGACACCGTGCAGCAGATGCTGCTGATGCCCGATCTGCTCGGACGCTGGCTCGGCGCCGCGGACGTCGCCGAGGCCACGAACGTCTCCAGCACCGGCCTCGCACTCCCCCGCGGCGGCGGCTGGGATGTCAGCCGGATCGAGGCTCTGGGCCTGCCGTCGAGGATCTTCCCCGACGTCGTCTCCCCCGGCACGGTGACCGGCCGTGTCTCCGAGGGGATCCTCGCTCCCGGGGACGCGACCGACATCACCGCCGTGGCCTCACACGACACCGCGAGCGCGGTGATCGCCGTGCCCGCCCGCGATCAGGATTTCGCGTACGTCTCGTGCGGCACCTGGATCCTCACCGGCGTCGAGGTCGATCACCTCATCACCAGCGACCGGGCCCGCGAAGCGGGTTTCACGAACGAGCTCGGCCTCGACGGCACCGTACGGTTCCTGCGCATCGCCGCGGGACTCTGGATCGTCAACGAGTGCATGCGGGAATGGGGGCTCGACGGCTGGGGGGCGCGCAGCACAGCCGCCCGTCGCGACCTGCTGGCCCGTGCGGACGCCGCCCCGAGCGCCGGAGTGCTGGTCGACACCGGCGACCCCCGCCTGCTGAGACCGGGGCAGATGACCGCGCGCATCGCCGAACTCGTGGCCGAGTCCGGCGGACGCATGCCGACCGACCGCGCCGGAGTGGTGCGGCTGGTGCTGGAGAGCCTCGGCGCCTTCGTCGCCCGGCAGGTCGAGGAAGCGGCGACGCTCTCGGGCGTGGACGTGCGGGTGATCCATCTGGTCGGGGGCGGCTCCGAGTCGTCGATCCTCGCCCAGGCGGTCGCGGATCGCTCCGGTCGGACGGTGACGGCCGGGCCATCGGAGGCCACATCGATGGGGAACCTCCTGGTGCAGGCCCGTGCGCACGGCGCAGTGCACGGAGGCCTCGCCGACCTGCGCCGCATGGTGCGCGCCTCCACCGAGCTGCGGAACTACGAACCCGCCCCGCGCTGATGCGGTGCGCAGGTCGCGCTCAGACCGGCGACTCGAGCAGCCGTCGGGCGAGAGCCGCGTCCGTCACCAGGGAGTCGACGATCCCGGAACGCAGCGCGGCGATGACGGCACCTGTCTTCGACGGGCCGCCGGCCACCGCGATCACCTCGGGGATGTGCCGCAGCTGCTCGGTGGACACCGCGAGCGACCGCTCGGCCACCGACCCCACCACGGCTCCGTTCTCGTCGATGAGCGTCGCGCAGATCTCCGCCTTGACGCCGGCGGCGAGCAACTCGTCGAGCGCGCCCGCCCTCCCCGCATTGTCGTAGAGCTGAGAGTCGGGCGGACTCCACGATCCGACCGCGACGACGGCCTTGGTCACCGAGTCGAACCGGCGGAAGGTCTCCATGATGCCGGGTTCGCGCCGCAGAGCGGAGGCGGTCGCTGCGGTCTCCACGAGCAGGGGCGCGAAGATGGCGCGGGAGCGACCGCCCGAGATCCGACTCACCTGGCGGATCACCTCGACGCCGTTCTCGGGCGTCGGCGCGGCGACCCCGGCGAGCTGGACGACCTCGCACGTCGCCAGGGTGCGCAGGTGCCCGGCCATCGCGGTCAGGGTGCGACCGGCCGTGAGCCCGAGCACGTCGCCGTCGGTGACGATCTCGCTGAGCAGGTCGGCGGCGGCACGACCCAATCGGTCCTGGATCAGCTCGGGCGTCGTCCCCGGGGTGATCACCGCGAGAGCGCGTGTGAGGCCGAACCGAGCGCGCAGCTGCATCGACAGGTCGAGATCGAGCGAGTCCGGCGCCTCGATCGTGATCTTGACCAGCCCCTGCTCGAGCGCATCCTCCAGCATCCGGGCGATCTTGAAGCGCGAGAGACCGAGCTCTTCCGCGATCTCGATCTTCGTCCGCCCTTCGAGGTAATGCCGGCGTGCGACGTGCGAGATCCGCACCAGCTCATCGGGTCCCATGTCGCCTCTTCCTCTCACGCCACCAAGTCCGATCAGCATATCCGGATCCGACCGCTTGCGCTCATCTGAGCACCTGGTTGTCTCATCCGTCACGCATGGCTAATGTCGGTCGAGCAATCACGACCGCGCGACTGCACACGCACCACGAGGAGCCCGATGAAGCGCACTGAACTGCCGACGACCATGCGTGCGAGCGTGCTGGTCCGAGCCGGCGAGCTGACGATCGAGACCCGCCCCGTGCCGGCCCCCGCCCCCGATCAGGTGATCGTCCGGGTGAACGCGGTCGGCATCTGCGGCTCCGACGTCCACTACTTCCACGAGGGACGCATCGGCGATTTCGTCGTGGAGGAGCCGCTCGTCCTCGGCCACGAAGCCGGCGGCACCATCGTCGCGGTCGGCGCCGACATCGACGACTCCCGCCTCGGCGAGCGCGTCTCCATCGAACCGCAGCGCCCGTGCCGTGTGTGCGAGTTCTGCCGGAGCGGCCGTTACAACCTCTGCCCGCAGATCGAGTTCTACGCCACCCCACCCATCGATGGCGCCTTCGCCGAGTACGTCGCGATCCAGGGCGACTTCGCCTACGCCGTGCCCGACTCCGTGAGCGACGACGCCGCGGCGCTCATGGAGCCGTTGTCCGTCGCCATCGCCGCCGTGCAGAAGGCGGGGGTGCGCCCGGGCAGCCGGGTGCTGATCACCGGGGCCGGCCCCATCGGCATCGTCACCGCGCAGACCGCACGGGCCTTCGGCGCCACCGAGATCGTGATCAGCGATCCGATGGCGGAACGCCGAGAGGTCGCCCTGCGTTTCGGCGCGACAGAGGCGGTCGACCCCGCTGCAGGTCCCCTCGGCTCGGGATACGACTCCTTCGTCGACGCCTCGGGCTCCCCTGTCGCCGTGAAGCAGGGCATCTCCGCGCTGAAGCCCGGCGGCGTGGCCGTACTCGTCGGCATGGGTGCCGACGAGATCGCCCTCCCCGTCTCCACCATCCAGAACCGCGAGCTGGTCGTCACCGGCATCTTCCGCTACGCGAACACCTGGCCGACCGCGATCGAGCTCGTCTCTTCCGGCGCCGTCGACCTCGACGCCCTCGTGACCGGAACGTTCGGTATCGCCGAGGTCCGGGAGGCACTCGATTCCGCCGCGCAGCCCTCGACGCTGAAGAGCATCGTGCGCCCCGGCCGCGAGCACGCGGGGGACGTATGACCGACCTCGAGCGCACGGGAAGCATCACCCTCGACGAGCAGCCCGACATGCTCGCGTGCATCGACATCCGCAAGGCGTTCGGCGGGGTACCAGTGCTCAAGGGCGTCGGGCTGCATCTCGAGCCGGGCACCGTGACCGCGCTCGCGGGCGAGAACGGCGCAGGCAAGTCGACGCTCATGAAGATCGCCTCCGGCCAGATGAAGGCGGACGCCGGTCAGGTGCTGGTCCGGGGCGAGGAGCTGGCCGCGGGATCGGCACGTGACGCCCACCAGCGCGGCATCGCCATCGTGCCTCAGGAGCTCGCCTCGATCCTCGACACCACGGTGTACGAGAACATCTTCGTCGGACGGGAGCTGCGGGGGCGCCTCGGGCTCGTGGATCGTCGTCGCATGGCCAGAGAGGCCAAGGAGATGCTCGCGGAGTTCGGCGTCGACATCGACCCATCCACGCGGATGGGGTCCCTGCCGGTGGGCCTGCGCCAGATCGTCGAGATCGTCAAGGCGACCAGCACCGGCGCTCGCGTGCTGCTGCTGGACGAGCCGACCAGCGCGATCGCCGAACGCGAGGTGGCCCGTCTGATCGAGAACATGCGGATGCTGCGCGACCGCGGCGTCGCGATCCTCTTCACCACGCACAAGATGGAGGAGATCCGCGCGATCGCCGATCGTGTCGTGGTCCTCCGCGACGGCGGCCTCGTGGCGGACGCGCCGCTCTCGGAACTCAGCGACGACGACATCGTGACCGCGATGATCGGCCGCGAGCTCGAAGACCTCTTCCCCGACCTGCCGCCCGCGTCCGACGACATCGCCCTCTCGGTGCGCGGCCTCGACTACACGCCGGCTCCGCAGCCGGTCGACCTGCAGGTGCGCCGCGGCGAGATCGTCGGACTCGCGGGGCTCGTCGGCGCCGGACGCACCGAGCTCATCGAGGCGCTGTTCGGAGTGCGCTCCTCGACCGCCGGCGAGATCGCCGTCGGGGGCCGTCGCGTCCGCCGCGGACGCCCTGCCGACGCGATCACCGCAGGCATGGCGCTGGTCCCGGAGGACCGGAAGGGCGCTGGCGCCGTGCTCAGCATGGACATCCTGGCGAACGCCACCCTGCCGCGCATGGATCAGTTCTCCGTCGCGGGATGGCTCAAGGGCCGCAGCCGCGTCGACGCGGTCTCCGAGGTCATGAGTTCGGTGAGGCTGCGCAGCCGCGGCCTCGGGCAGCTCATGGAGACGCTGTCCGGCGGCAACCAGCAGAAGGTCGTGCTCGCGCGTTGGCTCACCGGCGAGGTCAAGGTCCTCCTGCTCGACGAGCCGACCCGCGGCGTGGACATCGGCGCCCGCAGCGAGATCTACCGCATCATCACCGACCTCGCCGCCTCCGGCATGGCCGTGGTCATGGCCTCGAGCGATATGCCGGAGATCCTCGCGCTGTCGCATCGCGCTCTCGTGCTCAAGGACGGGGGCGTGGTCGCCGAGCTCGACCGGGCCGCCCTCCAGCAGCCCGACGTGCAGGACCGCATCTTCCGCCTCGCGAGTGGACTCGACATCTCCGAGGCCCCCGCCAGCAGCACCGCCCCCTCCGCAAAGGACGACCGATGACCGACACCCGCACCGCCGCGCAGACCTTCGTGCCCGAGTCGGAAGTGAAGCGCTTCAGCCCCACCTGGTTCGGCGACCTCGCCATCCGCTACGCGATGGTGATCGTGATGGTGCTCATCATCGCCTTCTTCCTCTACCGCAGCGCGCGCTTCGGCACGGTCGACAACCTGCAGACGATCCTCGTCGCCGCGGCACCGTTCGCCCTGATCGCCCTCGGACAGACGCTCGTGATCCTCACCGGCGGCATCGACCTGTCGGTCGGCAGTGTCATCGCCGCATCCGCCGTCTTCGGCAGCCTCACCGCGAAGGCCTTCCCCGACCAGATCTGGCTCGCGATCGTCGCCGGTGTCGTCGTCGGCTTCATCGCCGGCGCGATCAACGGCTTCGTGGTCTCGGTGATCAAAGTGCCACCCTTCATCGCGACGCTCGGGATGCTCACTCTCGCATCCGGCGTCGCCTATGTCGCGGGCAACGGCGCCCCCATCACCGGGCTGCCCGCCGACTTCTCCCGCATCGCCAACGCGCAGTTCGGCGGGCTCACGCTCCCGGTGATCCTGATGATCGTCGGCATCCTGGGACTCGCGATCATCATGCGCCGCACCACGTGGGGCATGCGCGTGTACGCGATCGGCGGCAACCCGATCGCCGCGGGCATCGCCGGCATCAACGTGGGCCGCACCATCTTCAGCGTGTACGCCATCTCCGGCATGCTCGCGGGGATCTCCGGCGTCATGCTCGCCAGCCGTGTCACCCTCGGCGCACCGAACCTCGGCGTCGGGTACGAGCTCGACGCGATCGCTGCCGTCGTGATCGGCGGGGCGAGCCTGCTCGGCGGTCGCGGCTCGATCTGGGGAACCGCCCTCGGCCTGCTCCTCATCCAGACGCTCAACAATGGTCTCGACATCCTGACCGTGCCCGCGTACTGGCAGAAGGTCATCAAGGGCGTGCTCATCGTCGCGGCGGTGGCCGTCGACGTGTGGGCGACCCGACGACGAAGCCGCTAGCACACCGACGACCACCCCGACGAAGAAGACCCTGCTTCATCGCACCACCCAACGAGAGGAATCCCATGTTCACCAAGAGGAGCCGCATCGCCGCGGCTTTCGCCGTCACCTCCGTCGCAGCACTGATGCTCGCCGGGTGCGGCGCCGGCGACCCGAACGCGAACGCCGGCGGCGCAGACGACAGCGGTCAGGAGCGCATCACCATCGGCGTGAGCGTCTACGACATGTCGTCCTTCGTCACGGAGGGCAAAGAGGGCATCGAGCGCTACGCCGACGAGAACAACATCGAGATCCTGTGGAACTCCGCGGGCCTCGACGTCAACACCCAGGCCAGCCAGGTCGACCAGTACGTGACGGCCGGTGTCGACGCGATCGTCGTCATCCCCGTGCAGGCCGACTCGCTGCAGCCGCAGATCGCCGCCGCGAAGGCCGCCGACATCCCCTTCTTCGACGTCAACGCCTCGCTCAACAGCGAAGACCTCACCGGCTCGGTGCAGCCCGATGACGTGGCCGCGGGTGAGCAGGAGGCGCAGATGATGATGGACGCCCTCGACGGGAAGGGCAACGTCATCATCCTGCAGGGACCGCTCGGAGGCTCGGGCGAGATCAACCGCGGAAAGGGCATCGACAACGTGCTCGCCGAGAACCCCGACGTGAAGGTGCTCGCCAAGGACACCGCGAACTGGAAGCGCGATGAGGCCGTCAACAAGGTCAGCAACTGGATCTCGGCCTTCGGCGATGACATCGACGGCGTGATCGCCCAGAACGACGACATGGGCCTCGGTGCACTGCAGGCGCTCAAGGAAGCCGGCATGACCGACGTGCCGATCGTGGGCATCGACGGGATCGCCGACGGCCTCGAGGCCGTCAAGAACGGTGACTTCATCGGAACCTCGCTGCAGAACGGCACGGTCGAGCTGTCGGCCGGTGTCGCCTACGCCGCCGCCATCGTGCGGGGCGAGGACGTCAAGGAGAACCCCGTCTACCTGATGCCCGCGATCACCAAGGACAACGTCGACGAGGCGATCGGTCACGTGGTCACGGAGCGCGACGCGTTCCTGAAGAACCTGAGCGAGATGACCAACAAGAACCTCAAGAGCGGCAACATCGCCTACGAGGGTCTCACCGGCCAGTCCGAGTGACAGCAGCGCCAGGGCCGCGGAGATGCTTCGGTGTCTTCGCGGCCCTGGTGTTCGGCGGACTGGTGTCTCACGCACTGGTGTTCCACGGACTGGTCGTTCACGGATGAGGGAGAAGCGGATGCCGACATACGTCGCCGGGGTGGATTCGTCCACGCAGAGCTGCAAGGTGAGTGTGCACGACCTGGAGACGGGAGAGATCGTGCGCTCCGGCCGGGCGGCGCATCCGTCCGGCACGGAGGTGGACCCCGAGGCCTGGTGGTCGGCACTCCAGAGCGCGATCGTCGATGCCGGCGGACTGCACGACGTCGCCGCGATCTCGGTCGCCGCCCAGCAGCACGGGCTCGTGGCGCTCGACGTGCAGGGGCGCGTGGTGCGTGACGCCCTGCTCTGGAACGACGTCCGCAGCGCCGAGGCCGCGGCGGCGCTCGTGACCGAAGTCGGTGCCGAGGAATACGCGCGCCGGGTCGGAGTCGTGCCCGTGGCGTCGTTCACGGGCGCGAAGCTGCGGTGGTTGCGCGAGCACGAGCCGGCCAATGCGGCCAGGGTCGCTGCCGTCGCCCTGCCCCACGACTGGCTCTCCTGGCGGCTGCGCGGCTTCGGGCCGACCGGCGCCAGCGACCTCGGCCCCGACCTGGAGGCGCTCGCGACGGACCGCTCCGATGCCAGCGGCACTGCGTACTGGAGCGCCTCGACCGGTGCCTACGATCTCGATCTGCTCGCGCGGGCGTTCGGTCGCGTCCCGCGCCTCCCCAAGGTGCTCGGACCTGCCGAGAGGATGGGCGTCACCCCCACGGGCACGGTGGTCGGCGCGGGTCTGGGGGACAACGCCGGGGGCGCGCTCGGACTCGATGCCCGACCGGGCGACGCCGTGATCTCGATCGGCACGAGCGGCACGGTCTTCGCCGTGTCCGAACACCCGATCGCCGACGCCACCGGAGCGGTCGCCGGCTTCGCTGACGGGAGCGGGAACCATCTTCCCCTCGTCGCCACGCTCAACGCGGCGCGGGTGCTCGATGCCGTCGCGGGTCTGCTCGGCGTCGACCACGCCGAACTCGCACGCCTGGCGCTGGAGTCAGAGCCGGGTGCGGGCGGACTGGTGCTGCAGCCCTACTTCGAGGGAGAGCGCACCCCGAATCGTCCGGATGCCACGGCCACGCTGTTCGGCATGTCGCTCGCCTCCACGCGCAGGGAGACGCTGGCGCGTGCCGCGGTGGAAGGACTGCTGTGCGGGCTCGCCGACGGCCTCGACGCCATCCGCCGGTGCGGGGTACCGGCCTCGCGCATCCTGCTCATCGGTGGCGCCGCACGCAACCCGGCGGTCTCGCGGATCGCGGCGCAGGTCTTCGACGTGCCGATCGTGGTGCCGGGAATCGACGAGGCGGTCGCCCGCGGTGCTGCCGTGCAGGCGGCGTGGGCGCTCACCGGCGAGCGTCCGTCGTGGCACGACGGCGAGGCACGTGCATTCGCGGTCGACCATCGGCCGATCATCCGCGAGCAGTACGCCGCGCGGAGCTGAGCTCAGGCGCCCCAGCCGGCCTGCACACCGCCCACACGCTCGGCGGCGATCTTCTCCTGGTATCCGGATGCGAGGTACGCGGCCATGGGATCTGCGGGAAGACCGCGCGTCTCGCGCCACTCGGCGAGGGCCGGACGCACGTCGGTGTAGAACGCATCCATGAAGACGGCGTTCGCTCCGAGCACGTCCCCGGACTTCTGCGCGGCGGTGAGGGCGTCGCGGTCGACGAGCAACGCTCGGGCGGTCATCTCCTGCACGTTCAGCACCGAGCGGATCTGGCCGGGGATCTTGTCCTCGACGTTGTGGCACTGGTCGAGCATGAACGCGACGTCGGGGTTGTTCAGCCCGCCGCCGCGGATGACCTCGAACAGGATGCGGAACAGCTGGAACGGGTCGGCGGCTCCGACGATCAGGTCGTCATCGGCGTAGAAACGCGAGTTGAAGTCGAACGAGCCGAGCTTGCCGAGGCGCAGCAGCTGCATCACGATGAACTCGATGTTCGTGCCTGGCGCGTGGTGGCCCGTGTCGAGGCAGACCATCGCCTTGTCACCGAGGGAGCTGACCTGCGCGTAGGAGGTTCCCCAGTCCGGAACGTCGGTGTGATAGAACGCCGGCTCGAAGAACTTGTACTCGAGCACCAGGCGCTGGTCGTCGCCGAGGCGGTCGTAGATCCTCTGCAGCGAGTCCTGCAGTCGATCCTGACGCCCCCGCATGTCGGCCTGCCCGGGATAGTTCGACCCCTCGGCCAGCCAGATCTTGAGGTCCCGGCTGCCGGTCGCATCCATCACGTCGATGCAGGCGAGGTGGTGGTCGATCGCCTTCTGCCGGATCGCCGCGTCCTCGTGCGTGAGGGCACCGAACTTGTAGTCGTCGTCCTGGAACGTGTTGGAGTTCACGGTGCCGAGGGTCACCCCGTGGTCTTCGGCGTGCTTGCGCAGGTCGGAGTACGAATCCACCACGTCCCACGGGATGTGCAGCGCCACCGCCGGCGCGAGTGCCGTGTAGCGGTTCACCTGTGCGGCGTCGGCGATCTTCTCCCACGGGTCCCGCGGGGTGCCGGGAGTGCCGAACACCTTGAAACGCGTGCCGGAGTTGCCGAAGGCCCAGCTGGGAAGCTCGATGCCCTGCTGGGCGAGGATGGCGAGGTTCGAGGGACTGAGGATGCTCACGATGCGCTGCTTTCGTTGGGGAGACCGGAGGTGGAGAGCTGGTCTTCGAGGTTGAACACCTCGGGAAGTGTGGGTGCCGCCTGGTCAGGGCGGCCGTCGAGGCCGACGAAGAAGCGGGCCATCTCGGCTTCCCAGCGGGCGGCGACCGGCGACGCGGCCAGGTATGCCTGCGCCGCGACATCGTCCTCGGTCTCGTAGTAGCCGATGAGCTCACCGTCGGGAGCGAGGAACAGCGAGTAGTTGCGGCGACCGGCCGCGGCGATCTCGGCGAGCATCTCCGGCCACACCGGCGCGTGACGCTCGCGGTACTCGTCCAGAAGCTCCGGACGCACCTGGAGCTTCACGCATACGCGGATCATGGGGACCTTTCCGTGGGCGTCCGGCCGACACTCGTGCCGGCCGGACGCCCGAAGGTGATCAGAAGTCGAACTCGCCGATGTTGTCGGCGTTGAACACGAACGGATCGCCGAGCACCACGACGCCGTCCTCCCCGACCGTGTACTCACCGAGGTCGCCGGCGGTGAAGGTGTCGCCCTTCTCGCCGGTGATGTCGCCCTCGATCAGCGCCTGCGCCGCGAAGGCCGCCAGGTAGCCGAGGTCCTCCGGGTTCCACAGGGCGAACGACGTGACGGTGCCGTCTTCGACGTATTCGCGCATCTGGTTCGGCGTGCCGAGGCCCGTCAGCGCGACCTTGCCCTTGTAGTCCGAGGTGGACAGGTAGCGGGCGGCTGCGGCGATGCCGACCGTCGTGGGCGAGATGATGCCCTTCAGGTTCGGGTGGGTCTGCAGCAGGGCCGCGGTCTTGTCGAACGACGTCTGGTCGTCGTCATCGCCGTAGACCGTCTCGACCAGGGTGATGTCGGGGTAGTCACTGGCGAGGTAGTCCTTCATCAGGTCGATCCAGGCGTTCTGGTTGGTCGCGTTCGCCGAGGCCGAGAGGACGGCGATCTCTCCCGCACCGCCGATCTGCTCGGCGATCTGGTCGACCTGCGCCTTCGCGATGCCCTCCGAATCCGCCTGGTTGACGAAGACGTCGCGGCACTCCGGGTTGGTGTCGGAGTCGAAGGTGACGACCTTCACCCCCGCGTCGCGGGCTTCGTTCAACGCGTCGCAGATGGCCTTCGGGTCGTTCGCCGAGACGACGAGTGCCCCGACGCCCTGCTGCGTCGCGGTGTTGATGTAGCTGACCTGGGCGTCGGGAGTCGCCTCGGCCGGCCCGACCTCGGCGAACGTGCCGCCGAACTCCTCGACGGCGGCCTTGCCACCCTTGCTGGAGGTGTCGAAGTAGGGGTTTCCGAGGTTCTTGGGCAGGAAGGTGACGGCGAGGTTGCCGTCACCGCCGTCGCCTCCGCCGCCATCGCCACCGGTGCTCGTGCATCCGGACAGGGCGACCGCGGCGGCGACCGCGAGCGCAGCGACAGCGGTCACGCGTTTACGTGCAAACATCATTGTTCTGTTCCTTTCGTGAGGGTGTGCCGCAACCGCGGCGTCGGCGTCATGAAGCTGTGGGTGCGGCGCCGGTGGTCGATCGTCCCGGTCTGCGACGAGCCTTCTGCAGCCAGGCGAGGAAGCTCGCGGCCACCACCGAGATGACCAGGAGGGCGCCGGTGATGATGTTGATCACGTCGGAGGTCACGTTCATCAGACGCAGTGCGCTGGCGAGCGAGCCGATGAGCAGCGCCGCCGCGACGACCCCGTAGATCTTGCCCCGGCCGCCGAAGACCGAGACGCCGCCGAGCACGACCGCCGCGATCACCTGCAGTTCGAGGCCGGTGGCGTTGTCGCCCCGCGCGCTGCCGTAGCGGAGGGTGTAGAAGATCCCGGCGAACGCGGCGACCACTCCGGAGAGCACGAAGAGGATGAACTTCGTGCGCTCCACGTGCACGCCCGAGAACCGTGCGGCGTCCTTCGAGAGGCCGATCGCGTACACGCCACGACCGAACGGTGTGTAGTGCAGCAGCAGGATGAACGCGACCAGGAGGAGCAGGAACGGGATCATGATGACGGGGATCGTGGTGCCGGCGAGCTTCGCCTTGGCGAGATCGGTCCAGAACTCCGGGAACTCGGTGACCGCCGTCGTTCCGAGCAGGCCGACCGCGAGGCCGCGAAACAGCGCGAGCGTTCCGATGGTCACGGCGAGCGACGGCAGACCGACGACGGTCACGAGGAATCCGTTGAAGGCGCCGCCGACCAGACCGACGAGCAGCGCCGCGAGAGCCGCGACCTCGAAGGGGATCCCGCCCTGCACGAGAGCCCCCGTGACGACGCTGGAGAGGCCCACCATGCTGCCGACCGACAGGTCGATCTCGCCCGTGATCATCACCAGCGTCATGGGCAGGGCGATCAGGAGGATCGGCGCGATGTCGAGGAGCAGGTACGTCAGCGTGATCGGCTGCCCGAACCCGCGTACGGTGCTCGCGGAGACGATGATGACGACGATCAGCAGGGCGACGATCGCCATCTCCCTGGTGAGGAGCACGCGGCGCCAGAGCGGCTTGTCGAAGTCGCGGATGACCCGGGTGGTCGCGGTCGTGGTCGCGGCGGTCATGACTTGTCCCTCGCTTCGATGAGCCGTCGTTTCTGGCGGACGGCGAGCACGCGGTCGAGCACGATCGCGCCGATGATCAGCAGGCCGACGACGGCACGCTGCCAGAAGTCGGGGATGCCGAGGATGGGGAGCGCCCGGTTGATCGTGAGCAGCAGCACCGCACCGATCGCCGCGCCCCACACGGAGCCGATTCCGCCGGTGATGGCGACGCCGCCGATCACGGCGGCACCCACCGCGTCGAGCTCCCACCCGGCTCCGGCCTGCGAGTTGATGGTGCCGTAGCGGGCCGCGTAGAACACTCCGGCGAGACCGGCGAGCGCCCCGGAGACGACGAAGGCGGTCAGCACGCGACGGGTGACGCGCAGGCCGTAGAGCTCCGCAGCCGCCGGATCGGATCCGATGGCGTAGTACTCCCGACCCCCGCGCGTGTTCTTCATGTACCAGGCGGCCGCGGCGAGCACGATGAGGGCGACGATCGTGAGGATCGGGATGCCCACGAGCTGCCCGGTGCCGAGGGCCAGGAAGTCCTTCGGCATGTCGGACGCGTTCACCCGGTCGCTGCCGGTCCACAGCACGTTGATGCCGCGGTAGGCGTAGAGCGTACCGAGCGTGATCACCATGGCCGGCACCTTGGCGAAGGCGACCAGTGCCCCGTTGACGAGTCCGAGGAGGGCACCGAAGACGACGGCGGCCACGACCACGATCACGATGGGGATGCCGGGCACGTCGATGAACAGGCGGCCGGTGAGGTAGGCGGTGAGCCCCATGACCGAGCCGACCGAGAGGTCGACGTTGCGGGTGATGAGCACGATGGCCTGCCCGACAGCGACCAGCACGAGGATCGAGGGCGTGAGCAGCAGGTCGCGCCAGCCGTCGGGGCTGAACAGGAAGTTGGAGTTGTTCGTCGTGGCTGCGACGATCACGAGTGCCAGGGCGAGGAGGATGCCGAATTCGCGCGCCCGACCGAGCGCGGAGAGCTTCTTCGTCACCGACGAGACGGGGATGGCGGTGGTCACGAGGAGAGCTCCGATGCGTGCGTGGCGGCGTACATGACGTTCTCGGAAGTCGCCTCCGCGCGGGCGATCTCCGCGGTGATGCGCCCTTCGCGCATGACGAGGACGCGGTCGGCCATGCCGAGCACCTCCGGCAGCTCGGACGAGATCATGAGGATCCCCATCCCCTGCCCCGCGAGCTCGGAGAGCAGTCGGTGCACCTCCGACTTGGTGCCGACGTCGATCCCTCTGGTCGGTTCGTCGATGATGAGCACCTTCGGCTTCGTGGCGAGCCACTTGGCGAGGACGACCTTCTGCTGGTTACCGCCGGAGAGTGTCGCCGCGACCGTGTCGAGGGCGTGCGTCTTGACCTCGAGCCTGGTCGCCCATTCCCGGGCAGCGCGGTTCTCGATGCCGGTGGTGAGGAACCCCAGCTTCGCGAGCTGGCGGCGGATGGAGAGGGTGATGTTGCCGCCGACGCCCGATTCGATCACGAGCCCCTGCTTGCGGCGGTCCTCTGGCACGAGGGCGAGGCCCGCACGCATGGCCTCGGTGGGTCGGCTGCGGGGGATGCGTGCGCCCTGCATCGTGACGGAGCCCTCGCGGTACGGGTCGACGCCGAAGACGGCACGCACCACTTCGCTGCGTCCGGCTCCGACGAGGCCGGCGAGACCGACGATCTCGCCCGCGCACACGGTGAAGGAGATGTCATGGAAGACGCCGGGACTGGTGAGGTTCTCGACCACCAGCAGCGGCGCGCCGACGGTCGTCTGCTGCTTGGGGAACAGCTCGGTCACCTCGCGACCGACCATCTGGTGCACGATCTCCTCGACCGAGGTGTCGGCGATCGCGCTGGTGGCGATGTACGCACCGTCCCGCATGACCGTGACGGTGTCGCAGAGTGAAAACACCTCGTCGAAGCGGTGCGAGATGAAGATGAGCGCACGACCCTCGTCGCGCAGACTCCGCGCGATCGTGAAGAGCCGCTCGACCTCGACGCCGGAGAGCGCGGCCGTCGGCTCGTCCATGACGAGCAGACTCGCGTCGAGCGAGACGGCCTTCGCGATCTCGATGACCTGCTGATCGGCGATGGACAGACCCTCCGCCGGACGGTCGGGATCGATGGTGACCCCGAGCCGGGTGAAGAGGCGCTCGACCTCGTGGCGCATCCCCCTGCGGTCGATACGGCCGAAGCGCCCGGTCGGCTGTCGGCCCATGAAGATGTTCTCGGTGACGGACAGATCGGGGAACAGCGTCGGCTCCTGATAGATCACCGCGACGCCCGCGCTCTTGGACTGCGCGGTGGAGGAGAAGTCCACGTCCTCTCCATGGAACCGGAACACCCCGTCGTCGCGCTGGTAGAGACCGGCGACGATCTTCACGAGGGTGGATTTGCCCGCGCCGTTCTCGCCGACCAGGGCGTGGATGGACCCGCCGTCGACCGACAGCGTCCCGGAACGGAGGGCGACCACCGCGCCGAACGACTTGCGGATGTCGCGGAGTTCGAGCGCCGGCGGAGCACCGGAGGTGTCAGAGGGAATCGTCATCGATCGGACCTAAGCTGCAGGATCATCCCTGCGGATTGAATCGTTTTAAAGAGCGGAGCATCTGAAATTTATGACTCTCGCTGGCTTCCTGTCAAGTCACGGTTTGGTCGGTGGTACGTTTCAGGGACATGTTTCGCGGATGGCGCGGAAAGGAATCACGCCGTGGTCGTCAGTGTTCGAGATGTCGCACTCGCCGCATCCGTCTCGGTCGGGACCGTCTCGAACGTCCTGAACCACCCGGACAAGGTGTCTCCCGCCACCGTCGAACGCGTCACAGCGGCGATCGAGAAGCTCGGCTTCGTGCGCAACGACGCCGCCAGGCAGCTGCGCGCAGGACACAGTCGCTCGATAGGCCTGGTCGTGCTCGACGTGCGCAACCCGTTCTTCACCGACATCGCCCGCGGCGCCGAGGAACGGGCCGCCGAGGCGCGGATGACGGTCACACTCGGCAACAGCGACGAGAAGGTCGAACGCGAGCGCGCCTACATCGACCTCTTCGAGGAGCAGCGCATCGCCGGTCTGCTCATCTCTCCGCTCGCCGACGACCTCCCGCGATTGCGACGTCTGCGCGATCGCGGCACCACCGTGGTGCTCGTCGACCGGGAAGTCGCCGACGAGAGCTTCTCCTCGGTATCGGTCGACGACGTCGGCGGTGGCTACCTCGCCGTGCAGCATCTCGCGGCGCAGGGACGACGACGCATCGCCTTCGTCGGGGGTCCGATGGGCATCCGACAGGTGGTCGACCGCCTGGAGGGAGCCAGCAGAGCCGCGAACGAGGCCGGCATCTCCCTCGAAGTGATCCTGACCGATTCGCTGAGCGTGCTCTCGGGCCGTGCCGCCGGCGAGACCCTCAGCGCACGTGCACCCGAAGATCGACCCGATGCCGTCTTCGCCGCGAACGACCTCCTCGCGATGGGGGTGCTGCAAGCACTCATGATGCGCAGCAGCATCCGGGTCCCGGACGAGATCGCCCTCATCGGCTACGACGACATCGACTTCGCGGCCGCCGCCGTGGTCCCGCTCTCGTCGATCCGCCAGCCCGCCGAACTCATCGGATACACGGCCGTCGATCTGATGCTGCGAGAAGCCGGCGGTCACGCCGGGCGGGAACGCGTGGTGTTCCAGCCCGAGCTCGTCGTGCGGGAGTCGACCGCGCGACCGGCCTGAGAGCGAGCCGTTCGCCGCGGCGGGCTCTCAGCGCCCGAGGGCTCTCTTCGCCTTCTTCGCCGCTCTCTCCGCCGTCTTCCGGCGCTGCTTCCTGGCCTTCGGGTCGTTCCACATCCGCACCAGCTGATGCCTCACCGACTCGCCCTTGTTGATCTGCACCGTCGCCGCCCTGCTCCCGAACACGTACGCGACGAAGGCGACGCCGACGATGAGGAGGATCTTGTTGCGCATGATGCCTGCTTTCTGGGGGCTGCGGAGGAGCGTCGGGTCAGGAGAGCCGACGCTGGTCGTGGGCGAGGCGAGCCCGCAGGCTCGTGTGCACCGAGACGAAGGTGTCGGTGTCGCGCCCCGTCAGCACGGCGAGGTTGGCGAGGAGGCGATCGACGTGGTCGACGAGCTCTCGCGGATCGGTGTTCTGACGCGGCGTCACAGCCACGTGCAGCACAGGGCGGCGACGGATGTCATTGGCAGTGACCTGCGCGGACAGAACCTCATCGCGGGTGGTGAGGGAGTTCTTCACGGCGTCGGAGACGAACGACTCGTTCACGGTCACCCGACCCAGCGGGTTCTGCGCTCCGCTGGAACGCAGCACCGTCTTCGACCGACGCCCCGCGATGCTCGTGAGCGCGAGGATCAGCAGCACGATCACGACCACGATCGCTGCGACGGCGCCGATGCCGATCCACGACAGGCCGCCACCGGCGATCGCGGTCGCGGCGATGGCCTGGTCGAGCCAGGACCGAGCGTCCTTGCCTGCCGCGGTCCAGATGTCCGACAGGGTGGGCCAGCTCATGATGGCGATGCCCACCGCACCGAGGGCGAGGAACAGCAGCCCGATGATCAGCAGCAGGATGCGGTTCAACGCGCGATTCGTGTTGTTCACAGCTCGTCTTCCTTCTCGGTGGGACGCTCGATGCGCACGCGGGTGCGCACCTTGTCGGTCAGCCGGTACGTCTGCAGCTCCGCTTCGGCCGCCGCCTGCACGTCGGCCTTGTCCAGCGGCACTCCGATGCCGGGCCGCACGGTCACGTCGACGGTGCGGTGTCCGACACCGACGGTGATGCTGTCGCGGGTGAGTCCCGTCTCCTCGGCGAGGTGCTGGGCCAGGGCGCTGGCGATCACGCCGTTGTCGACGACGACCGCGCGTCCACCCGCATCGAGGACATGCCTCGACAGTCGTCCCGGTGTGACGGCGAGCACGATGAAGACCAGTCCGATGAGGGCGAGCACGACACTGCCGGCGATCACGAGACCGGCGGGCTGTGCCGTGGGCAAGCCGATCAGCCAGCCCGCCGCTGCGGCAGGACCGACCAGGAGGGCGGGCTGCGCGGCGAGGCTCAGCACGATCTCGAGTCCGATGTACGCGAGGGCGAGGATGAGCAGGACGACCGCGACGAACATCGCGACGGTTCGCGGCGAGTGCGTCTCGCGTCGGATGACGCGGCGCAGGACCGGGGTGCTCATTTCACTCGTCTCCTTTCCGGGATGACGGCACCGGTGACGGTGAGGTTGATGCGGATGACGTTGCGCCCGAGGATCGTGCTCAGGTTCTGCTGCAGCTGTTCCTGCAGTTCGCGTGCCCGCTCCAGGACGGGCACGGCCCGAGCGATCGCTGCCGTGTCGTCCAGGCTCGGGACGGGAAGGGGCGTGGCGATGCGCACGGTGACCCCGCGCGGGTGCTCCGCGACATCGACCTTCACGTCGCTGCGAGGCACCCCGATCAACGTCGCGGACGCCTTCTCGGTGACGGTGCGGTAGACGCGGTCCTTCACCTCGACGCGACCGCGGACGGCGGCCCCGCCGGCGGCGGCTCCGGAGAGCGCGCCGCCGGCGATGTGCTGGTCGGCACCCATCAGGAGGTACGCCGCCCGGTGAAGACGTCGGCGAGTCCGCGGACGTCGAGCTTGCCGGAGGCGATCCGGCCGACGAGCGCCCCGATGCCCGCGAAGAGAGCCATGAGGAGGAACCCCCAGAACCCGAACAGCAGGGCGGCGAGGGCCAGCAGTGCGCCGATCAGGGCGCCGACCGTTGTGGCGCTCATGAGACGCGCGACTCCTCGTTGTCGTCGCTGTCGTCACCGGGCACGTGCACGTCGTTGACCTCGACGTTGACCTCGACGACCTCGAGACCGACCAGACGGCTGATCGCACCGGCGACAGCGGCACGGACGTTGTTGGCGACGTCCTGGATGGGCGCCGGGTACTCGACGACGATGGTCAGGTCGGCCGCTGCCTGCGTGTCGCCGACCTCGACCTTCACGCCCTGCGCGAGGTCGGTCGCGTTGATCACGTCGCGGATGGCGCCGAAGGCGCGTGCGCCTCCGCCACCGAGGGCGTAGACGCCGGCGACCTCACGCGCGGCGATGCCGGCGACCTTGGCCACGACACCGTCGGCGATGGTGGTCTTGCCCGCGGCGTTCTCGTCGGCGGGGACGCGCGAAGAGGAGAATCCGCTCGACCGGTCGACGCGCGACGCGGAAGCGCCGGCGGCCTTCGGAGCGGCCTGTGCGAGCTCCTTCTCGGCCGGAGCGGGGGTGGTCTGGTCCTGGTTTGCCATGAGGTGTCCCATCTCGATCTGAAGACCGGCCGTGGGTCCCGTGTGGAACTCCCGCCGGGAGCGAAACGCTCGCTCGGAGATAGGACGGATGTGCCGGCGGATTCGTCACAAAGTCGTTTCCGCAGCGCCCGGGAGCGCCCGCCGAGGGGCACTCAGACGCCCGCGCCGCCGTACATCTCGCCGACGGGGACCGGAACGGAGAGCACATTGCCCGGTTGCGCGAGCGGGCACGCCCAAGCCGGGTCATAGGCGCACGAGGGGTTGTAGGCGAAGTTGAAGTCGAGCACGATCGTGCCACGCGCCGCATCGGATCCGAGATCGGCGCCCTTGATCGTGTCGACGAGATAGCGTCCGCCGCCGTAGGTCCCGCCGACGCCCCCGGCGAGCGCATCGCGCACGGGCACGAAGAGCCCGCCGCCGTAGGTGGTCAGTCGCCAGACATCGAGCGACCCCGCATCCGGCACCTCCACGCGCCCGATCCGCTCGAAGGGCACGATGCCGTCGGTGCCGGTCGCGAAGTCGAACCCCCCGGGGTCGGCGGGGAGGATCGGCAGCTCGAAGCGCCACTGCGCGTCGTACGAGGCGATCGGCAGCCCCTCGAACAGCGCTCGGTCCTCGGGCAGCAGCGGCGTCGCCGGGTGGTGGAGCATCAGATCGTCGCGCTCGATCCGCCAGAGCTCGTGCGCTTCCTCCGCGGAGTCGGCGCCGCGCACGGCGTCGTACAGGGCGAACACCCGACGTCGCCAGTCGACGACCTCGAGGGCGGTGCGTGCAGGTGCGCTGGTCATGCCCTCAGGCTAGACGCCGTCGCGGAGATCCGGTGCGGCCCCCGTCAGGCGGTGTCGACCATCCGCGCGTAGCCCGACTCGTACGTCGGGTGTTCCAGGCCACCGAGGAGGGAGAGCAGCAGAGTCCCGTCGTACACGACGCCGCGCGGTCCGGCCGGCCCCGAATCCGGCGGCACCTGCGCATTCAGCCGTGCGGCGAGGAACCGCACGACGTCTCCGAGTGGAGCGGGGCCCTGGTCGACGGCATGCAGCACGCGAGGCGGGTCGTCCATCCGCAGCAGCAGGTCGAGGGCGCGCACGAGGTCGCTCTCGTGGATGCGGTTCGTGCGGCGGGAATGATCGACGGCCGCGCCCTCGCGCACCTTCCGCACCAGGAAATCCCGCCCCGGCCCGTAGATGCCAGCCGGGCGCACGACGACGGCGTCGAAGAGCTCCACCGCGGCCCTCTCGCCGTCGACGAGTCCGCGCGATCGCGGTGTCGTCGGCGTCGGCTCGTCCTCCTCCGTCAGAGGATGATCGGGATCCGCCCCCTCGAACACCCCCGTCGAGGAGACGAAGACCGTCCGGGCGGGAGGATCCGGGAGGGCGCACGCGAGGTGCCCCAGAGCAGTGCGGTAAGAGGTCTCGGTATCGCCGGGCGGCAGCGTGACGAGCACCGCGTCGACCCGCTCGAGAGAAGTCGGCAACGGGTGCGCCAGGTCGGCGGCGATGCCCCCGACCCCGTCGGGAAGTGCTCCCTCGGTGCGTCGGAGCGCGATCACCTCCTCGCCGCGGGCGAGAAGCAGCGGCGCGAGGCGGGTGGCGAGCTTGCCGTAGCCGACGAGGAGGGTGCGGCGGGGTGCCGGATCGAGAGTGCTCACGGAGCTCCGCTCAGCCGGCGGTCAGCACAGGGAGTGCGACGCCGTGCAGCGCATCGACCACGGGAGCGAGCTCGGGCTGCGCCGCTGCTTCCTCCAGCACCTGCTCGAGCGCCGCATCGTGGATGGGGTGCGCGCGTTCGTACAGCTCGCGGCCGGCGGGAGTGAGTTCGGTGTAGATGCCGCGACGGTCGTCGGCGCAGAGGATGCGCGTGAGGAGGCCTCGATCCTCCAACCGGTTCACCAGCCGCGTGGTGGCGCTGGGGCTCAGGGCTGCCGCACGGGCGAGCTGCTGCATGCGCATGTGCCACCCGTCCTGGCGATCGAGGGCATCGAGCACGGTGTACTCGACCACGGAGAGCTCGACCGTCTCACCCAGGCGCCGCTCGAGAGCAGTCTCGATCAGCCCGTGCAGCGCGGCGAGCGTGCGCCACCCCTGTGCGCGCACCTCGACGGCGTCGTCACCGATTCCCATGGCCATCCTCCGCGATAGTTGCTTGCGCCGGATACTTGCGCGTGCAATCATTATCCTTCGACGCGCAATATGCCGCGCCTGCAAACATTCCCTCCAATCTATCAGGAGAGTCGTCATGCCTCTAGGACTGATCGCCCTCGCCATCGGGGCGTTCGGCATCGGACTCACCGAGTTCGTGATCATGGGCCTGCTCCCCGACGTCGCCCGAGACTTCGGGGTCACCGAGTCGGCTGCCGGCTGGCTCATCTCCGGCTACGCACTCGCTGTCGTCGTCGGCGCACTCGTGCTCACCGCAGCGGCCACGCGGTTGCCCCGCAAGCCCGTGCTGCTCGGTCTGATCGTGCTCTTCATCATCGGCAACGTGCTCACCGCGCTCGCGGACGACTTCGGCACAGCGATGGTCGGCCGCATCGTCGCCGCCCTCTGTCACGGCGCGTTCTTCGGCATCGGCTCCGTGGTCGCCGCCGGCCTGGTCGCCCCCGAGAAGAAGGCCGGCGCGATCGCGATCATGTTCACGGGCCTCACTGCCGCGAACGTCTTCGGAGTGCCGTTCGGCACCTTCCTCGGCCAGGAGCTGGGATGGCGCTCGACCTTCTGGGCGATCTCGGGCATCGGCGTGCTGGCGTTCATCGGTATCGCCCTGCTCGTGCCGCGCCTCCCCCGCCCCACCGAACAGGTGAGCCTCCGCGGGGAGCTGGCGGCGTTCCGTTCGGGACAGGTCTGGTTCTCGCTCGTCGTCACGATCCTCGCGTTCGGCGGGATGTTCGGCGCCTTCACCTACATCGCCTACACGCTGACCGAGGTGAGCGGATTCGCGTCGTCCGCCGTGCCGTGGCTGCTGGTGCTCTTCGGCGCCGGCCTCGTGCTCGGCAACTGGCTGGGCGGGCGACTCGCCGACCGCACGATCGACCGTACTCTCCTGATCTTCATCGCCGCACTCGTCGTCGTCCTCGCCGTGTTCGCGATGTCAGCGCAGTCCGGCATCGCGACGATCATCGCCCTGTTCCTGATGGGCGGCTTCGGATTCGGCACCGTTCCCGGGCTGCAGAGCCGTGTCATGAAGTACGCCGGAGGCGCTCCGACCCTCGCCTCCGGGGCCAACATCGGCGCGTTCAACGTCGGCAACGCACTCGGCGCCTGGGCGGGCGGACTCGGCATCTCCGCAGGACTCGGCTACACCTCCCCGATCTGGCTGGGCGCGATCCTCACCGCCATCGCCCTGATCGTGATGGTCGTCGCCGCCGCGCGTGCGCGGAGCACCGCGACCCGCGAGGCGACCCCCACCGCGACCACACCCGTGTCCGTCGACTGAGCCGCGCCCGGACCCTCACCGGCTCCTAGGCTGGCCGCATGGCATCCGAACTGGCGGACACGACATCACGACGCGTCGTGTTCCGCCGTTTCGGCGGCCCCGAGGTGCTCGAACTCGAACGTCGAGCGGTACCGCGCCCGGCCCGCGGCGAAGTGCTCGTCCGCGTAGCGGCCGCCGGAGTGAACCCGGTGGACTGGAAGCTGTTCAGCGGACGGCCGATGCACGATCCCTACGAGCGCAGCCTCCCTTCGGGCAACGGCTACGACTTCTCCGGCACGATCCAGGCGCTCGGCGATGGGGCGGGCGAAGCCCGGGCTCACGACGCGCGCGGTTGGCGGATCGGCGATGCGGTGTTCGGTGGGCTCCGCTACCACGCGCAGGCGGACCACCTCGTGATCGACCCCGCCGTGCTGGTCGAGGTTCCCGCAGGTCTCGGTCTCGTCGAAGCAGGCGCCCTCAACGTCACCGGCCGCACAGCCGTCGCCAGCGTGCGGTCACTGGGGATCACCGCGGGTGATGTCGTCCTCGTCAGCGGTGCAGCCGGTGGTGTCGGCATCCTCACCGCCCAGCTCTGCGTGCTGCGCGGGGCCCGCGTGCTCGGAACGGCCAGCCCGAGGAATCACCCCCTGCTGCGCCGCCTCGGCATCGAGCCTCTCCCCTACGGGCCTGCTCTCGCGGATCTGCTCCGCGCCGCCACGCCGGAGGGCGTCACCGCCGTCCTCGACACGGTCGGCCACGGCTCGGTCGAGCTGGCTCTCGCACTCGGCGTTCCCGCCGACCGCATCAACACGATCGCCGACTACGACGCCCGCGCGCGGCATCCGGTCCGGGGCGTCGGAGGGTCGGCTGCCGGCACCGAAGAGCTCGGGATCATCGCGCAGCTGATCGCCGACGGTCGCGTCGAGATGCCGATCGACTCGGTGCACCCGCTCGAGGAGGTCAGAGCGGCATACACGAGATCCATCGCCGGACGCGCGTCCGGGAAGATCGTGCTCACCACCGCTACGAGCCGTCGCCCCCACGAGCATCCCCCGCACGGCCGACTCTGACGACGGATGCTCGCCGCCCCACGCAGAAGCGCCGCACCCCCGGAGAGGATGCGGCGCTTCGTGCATGCAGCGGTGGTTACTCCGCGGCGGCGATCTTCTTGGCGTCGTCCGTGTTGAGCACGCGGAACAGGATCGCCGCGATCACGGCACCGACGACCGGGGCGACGATGTAGAGCCACAGCGAGCTCCACGCGAAGTGGCCGCTCACCGAGAGGCCGAGTGCGACGGCGGGGTTGAAGCCACCACCGGAGATCGATCCGACGGTCGCCGCACCGACGAACACGGTCGCACCGATCGCGAGCCCGTAGAACGAGTTGCCGGCGGTGTCCTTCGACGTGGCCGTGTTGAGCACGACCCACACCAGGATCAGCGTGAAGAGCGCCTCGACCAGGAACGCCGGGCCGACCTCGATGACCATGGCCTTCTCGCCCGCCGGCCACACGGACATGCTGACGAGCGCAGCGACCGCACCACCGACGAACTGGGCGATGAGGTAGCTGATGAAGTCGACGACGCTGAGGCCGCCGCGCAGGAAGACACCGACCGAGACGGCCGGGTTGAGGTGAGCACCGGAGATGTGGCCCGTCGAGAACACGAGCACCATCAGGGTGAAACCGATCGCGAGCGGAGTCAGCGGGCTGTCGCTGTTCACTGCCGCGATGATCGCGAGGACGAAGAGGAAGGTGGCGATCGCTTCTGCGAGCGCCTTGCGTGCGGTACCGGTCATGAGAGAGCCCCTTGTCTTGGGAGTTCGAGAGAGGAAGCCCGCGCATCCGGCCGGTCCGCCCCTCGTGCGGCACCGAGGATATCGCCGCGCCGGCCGCGATTCCGGGAGCCGCGCGGACTTTCTGTGAATCCGCTGAGTGCTCCGGGGCGGAGGCACGGAAGACGGCCGCCTGCCTCGTCGTCCGGTCCGGCCATGTCAACCCCGTGGTCGGACCGTTGAGCACCCGTTTAGCCTGCTGGCATGACCACCGAGACCGCGCCGCAGGTTGAATCCCCGACCCGCCTGCGGAGAGCGATCACCGGCCCCCTCCTGTTCGCGTTCATCCTCGGCGATGTGCTGGGTGCGGGCATCTACGCGCTGATGGGCGTGCTCTCCGAGAAGGTCGGGGGGATGCTGTGGGCCCCGCTGCTCCTGGCATTGCTGCTCGCCATGCTCACGGCCGGATCCTATGCCGAGCTCGTGACCAAGTACCCTCGCGCTGGGGGCGCTGCCGTGTTCGCGGAGCGCGCGTTCCACAGCCCCCTCGTCTCGTTCCTGGTGGGGTTCAGCATGCTCGCGGCGGGCGTGACCAGCGCGGCCGGACTCGCCATCGCGTTCGCCGGCGACTACCTTGGCACCTTCCTCGACCTCCCCACCATCCCTGTCGCGATCGCCTTCCTCGCACTCGTCGCCCTCCTCAACGCCCGCGGAATCCGCGAATCCATGGGCGCCAACCTCGTGATGACCGCGATCGAGCTCAGCGGCCTGGTGATCGTGATCGCCGTGGTGGCGGTCTTCTTCTTCGGCGGCGGCGGCGATGCCTCCCGCACCGTCGAGGGCCCTGAGGGGACCGGCGTCGCCATCGCCGTGCTGTCCGGAGCGGTCATCGCCTACTACTCCTTCGTGGGTTTCGAGACCTCCGCCAACATGATCGAAGAGGTGAAGAACCCGCGTCGCACGTATCCCCGCGCCCTGTTCGGAGCCCTCATCACCGCCGGCGCCGTCTACATCCTGGTGGGTCTCGCGAGCTCGATCGCCCTGCCTCCCGCCGAGCTGCAGGAGTCGAGCGGCCCGCTGCTGGCCGTGGTCGAGGCGACGGGAGCAGGCATCCCGTCGTGGCTGTTCAGCCTGATCGCGCTCGTCGCCGTGGCCAACGGCGCCCTGCTCACGATGATCATGGTCAGCCGTCTCACCTACGGCATGGCGGAGCAGGGGCTGCTTCCCGCCGCTCTCGGACGCGTGCTGCCGAAGCGCAAGACCCCATGGGTCGCGATCCTCACCACCACCCTCGTGGCGATGGGCCTGACACTCGTCGGCGATCTGGCCACCCTCGCCGAGACCGTGGTGCTGCTGCTCCTCGTCGTCTTCCTGAGCGTCAACGTCTCCGTGCTGGTGCTGCGTCGCGACCGCGTCGAGCACGACCACTTCCGTGTCTGGACCTTCGTGCCCGTGCTCGGGATCGCCTCCTGCATCCTGCTGCTCACCCAGCGGCGACCTGCGGTGTGGCTCTTCGGGGCGATCCTGCTCGCGGTCGGCGGCGTGCTCTACGCGCTGGCGCGCTGGAGCAGAAGACATGCGGACAAGAAGAACGCCCCCTCCGGCGGAGAGCCCGCCGGCGACCAGAAGGAGAACCATGAGCACGCCTGAACACACGACGGACGACGAGATGACGAGCGCGGAGAAGCGACACGATCAGCTGACATCAGCCCCCGACGCCACCGAGGCCGACGCCGCCCCCCGCGTCGAGGTCACCGAGCACGACGGCAACACCCGCATCGACATCGCCCCCGAGGCGCCGGTGCGTCCGGGCCCGGGGCCCGGCATGCCAGAGGCCGACCCCGAGGACTGAGTCCCTGCTCAGGGTCACGGCGCGGCGGAGGCCTCATCCACGGATGCGCCCACCCGCTCCCGGGTGCTGCCGATCGTGGCGAAACCGCGGGCGGCGAGGATGCTCTCAGTGCGTCGCATGATGTCCTCCCCCGATACCGCCGCCAGAGCACCCGCCGCCGGGATCGACGACGTCGTGGTGGCGTCCGTGATGAACTCGACCTCGAAGCCGAGGTCGGCAGCCACCCGCGTCGTCGTCTCGCAGCACTGCTCGGTGCGGATGCCGCACACCACCAGCCGACGGATGCCATCACGGCGCAGCCTCTCCTCGAGGTCGGTCGACGCGAAGGCGTTGATGGTGGTCTTCGTCAACGCCGGCTCCGAGGCGAGAGGCTCGAGAGCATCGATCACGCGCACGAACCCGTTGACCGGGTCGAACACGCCGCCGGACCCGGGCTCGGAGTGGGTGATCCAGACGACCTCGTCCCCCACGCGACGGGCATGCGCGACGAGGAGCGCGATGTTCTCGAGCACGGCGGGGTTCGCGGTGGTCGCCCAGTCATCGGCGCGCTGACGGAACGACTCCTGCGCATCGACGACGAGCAGGGCGGTGTCGGAGTGAGCGTTCATCCGCTCATCGTCACCCGTGCCTGGTTCGTCGGCAAGGAGAGGAACCGTCGCCGAGCATACGATTCCGGACAGCTCCGGCCACCGCGACGGTGCCTAGAGCCAGCCCTTGCGCTTGAACGCGGCGTAGAGGCCGAAGCCCAGCGCGACCATCATCGCGATCGCCATGGGGTAGCCGAGCAGCCAGTGCAGTTCGGGCATGTGGTCGAAGTTCATGCCGTAGATCGTGCCGACGAGCGTCGGGGCGAACAGGATGGCCGCCCACCCCGAGATCTTCTTGACCTCGTCGTTCTGACGGATGCTGAGCTCCGTCATCCGCCGCATCTCCTCGTTCTGGCGACGCGCGACGATGGTCGACTCCACCGTGAGCGCGTTGTCGAGCACGGTGCGGAACGTGGTCGCGCGGTCGCTCACGCGCAGCGTGTGATCCAGCACATCGCGAAGGTAGCGGCGCAGCTCCTCGCCCACCTCGTACTTGTCGGACCCGCGCAGGAGCGCCTCGAGCATTCCCGAGAGCGGCTGCGTTGCACGCTGGAAGTCGATGACCTCCCTGCCCAGGTCGTAGATGCGCTGCGTGGCGTCGGTGTCTTCCTCGAACAGCTGGCTCTCGATCTCGTCGATGTCGTTCTCGAGTCCGGCGAGCACTGGCGTGTACTCGTCGACGACCTCGTCGAGGATGGCGTAGAGCACGGCCTCAGGACCGTGGGAGAGGAGCGCAGGGTCGGCTTCCAGGCGCCGACGGACACGACCGAGATCGGGGGCTTCCGCGTGCCGGATCGTCACGACGAAGTCCGGCCCGACGAGGACGTGCACCTCGCCGAACTCGACCTCTTCGACGTCATCGAGATAGCGGGCGGGTCGCAGCACCATGAACAGCACGTCGCCGTAGCGCTCGAGCTTGGCGCGCTGATGACCGGAGAGGGCGTCCTCCACGACGAGCGCATGGATGCCGAACTCGTCGGCGACCTCGCGGATCTCCTCCTCGCTCGGCCGGTAGAGGCCTATCCAGCCCATGCCGCCGCGCTCGCGCATGCGCTCGAAGGTCTCGCTGAGCGTCACCGGGTTCTCGGTGCGGACGCCATCCACGTAGATCGCATTGTCGATGATCGCCATCGTCGCCCCTTCGCGTGCCTCTCAGTCGAAGCGGGTCACTCCGCAGCCGGCGGGGCGACGCACGGGATCGCGGCATCGGTGATCGCCTGGTGGTACTGCTCGGCGGTGAAAGGAAGACCGAACTCCGGCGCGGTCTGCCCTGCTGCGGCCGGAGCCTTCGACGCGATGGCCGCGAGCTCCCAGGAGAGCCGCTGGGAGAACACGTCGCCGCCCGTCGAGTCGTTGAGCACCACGGCCACGGTGAATCCGGTCGCCGGATCGGAGTATGCGGCGGTGGCGTAACCGGGTGTCCAACCGTGCTGGCCGATCATCGAGCCGACGAGGTAGGCGCCGCCGGTGGCCTGGTACCACGACGGGGCGCCTTCGGCGACCGGCAGCGGAGCGCCGAAGCGGTCCGGCTTGTCTTTGGTGCGAAGAGCCTGCTGCGCCTCGGCCTGCGCGTAGCGGCCGAGATCGGTGATGGTCGACACGACGCCCGAATCGGTGAAGCCCGTGCTGGAGGACAGCGTGGTGATGTCGACGGGGGCCGCGCAGTCGAACCCTCCCTCGACCGCGTTGAGGTAGTGACCGTCCAGGGAAGCTCCGGTCCCCGGCTTCGCGGCGGCCGGTCCCGGCAGCGAGGTATCGGGGAGCCCGAGCGGATCGGTGACGTACTCGGCGATCAGTTCGGAGGCCGTCATGCCCGAAGCGCGCTCGAGGGCCAGGCCGAGCAGCAGGTATCCGGCGTCGGAGTCGCGGAAGGTCGTGTGCGGGGCGACCCGGTCGCGCGCCAGCCCGAACCCGGCGAGTTCCAGCGGGGACCACACCCGGTCAGGGGTGTTCATCCAGGCCGACTTCACGGTCGGCTCGGAGGATCCGGCACCGCTGGTCCCGTTGCAGAGATCGAGGAGCGTGATGCCCTCGTCGCGCATGTCCGCGACGCCGGAGACGTAGTCGGCGACGTTCGCATCCAGCTCGACCACCTTCCGGTCGGCGAGGGCGTAGAGGACGTCGCAGGTCATCAGACGGGTCACGTCCGCGATGCGGAACGACATGTCCGTCGACAGCTCGGTTCCACCCTCGCGATCCTGCGTGCCGATGCCCGCCACCCAGCTTCCGCTCCAGGGCGCCCACACGCCGACGATGGCGCCGGACGCCCCGGACGCGGTGAGCGCGTTCTCGACGGCCGCCTGCATCGCGGCGACGGTGTCGTCGGGAAGCGAGCCGTCCACCTGAGCGGGAGGCGTGTAGGAGAAGGACTCCTCGGAAGAGCATCCGGTGAGGACGAGAGCGAGCACGGCCGCCGTCGCCGTTGCGGCGCGCCACCGGCGCGACGAGAGAAGCTGCATGGATAGAACCCCCGAAGACGTGTCTCCCGAGTCTAGAGCGCCGATGCTGAAAGTCGGCCCCGCGACGGGGTCGGAGGTCGACATAGGGTGGGGAGCGTGCCCCACACCTTCGACGCAGACGTGATCACCGCCGTCCTCCGCCACATGAACGGCGACCACACCGACGACAACCTGCTCATCGCACGAGCCTTCGCCGACACCTCGGACGCGCACATCACGGACTCCGTCATGACCGGATTCGACGGCGAGGCGGGGACATGGGACATCACCCGCGACGGCATCGTGACCGAGCTGCGCGTGCCGTGGCCCGGCGGTCCGATCGCCGACCGCCCGTCCGTGCGCCGGGAGGTCGTGGCACTCTACGACGCCGCGTGCGCGCGCCTGGGCGTCGAGCCCCGACCGCACGCCTGACGACTGCGCACGCCTGACGACTGCGCACGCCTCACGACTGCGCACGCCTGCCGACTCGGACTTCCCCTGAGGTAAGGCAAGCCTTACACTTGCCTCATGCCCGAGATCCTCTCCTTCTCCGCCGCCCTGCGCGAGCGTTCGTCCGGATCGCACTCCCGCAGCGAGACCGCCGGCTTCATGTCCGACCTCCTGAAGGGCGAAGGGTCTCGCGAGGACTACATCTCGCTCGTCGCTCAGCACTACTTCATCTACGAGGCGCTCGAATCCGCAGGTGACCGCATGCGCCAGGATCCCGTGGCCTCCGTCTTCATCACCGACAAGCTCACCCGGCTCCCGGCGCTCGAAGCCGACCTCGAGTTCCTGCTCGGAGCCGACTGGCGCGAGCGGATCGTCGCCCTGCCGACGACGCAGCGCTACGTCGACCGCATCCGGCAGGTCGGCGCCACCTGGGCCGGCGGCTTCGTCGCGCACCACTACACCCGCTACCTCGGCGACCTGTCCGGCGGGATCTTCATCGGACGCGTGATGGCTCGCCGCTTCGGCTTCGAGACCAACGGCATCGGCTTCTACCTGTTCGACGACATCGCCGACCCCGCCGCGTTCAAGGACGTGTACCGCGAGCAGCTCGACGCCGCGCCGTGGGACGATGCCGAGCGCGAGCGCGTGATCGACGAGGTGCTGCTCGCCTACCGCTTCAACACCGAGCTGTTCGAAGACCTCGACCGCGCACGCGCCGCCGCCTGACCCGCGCTCAGCTCTTCGGCAGCTCCGGCGTCGATGCGGCCAGCCAGGCGTCGCGCATGAACCGACGCACGTCCTCGTCCACGCGGATGTCGCGGGGGCGCAGCGGACGCGACAGGTAGAGCCCCTCGAGCGAGGTCAGCCGGCTGAGAGCCACGTACGTCTGTCCCGGTGCGAACGCTCCGGAGCCGAGGTCGATGATCGCGCGCTCATAGGTCTTGCCCTGCGACTTGTGGATCGTGACCGCCCACGCCAGCCGCAGCGGGAACTGCGTGAACTCGGCCACCACGTCGCGGGTGAGCTTCTTGGTGTTCTGGTCGTACGCGTAGCGGAACCGTTCCCATACGGCGGGCTCGACGTCGACCTCCTCGCCGTCGATGTCGACCCGCACGGCACTTCCGAGGATGCGCACCACCGTCCCGATCGTGCCGTTGACCCAGCGCGGCGGCTCGCCAGACATCGCGGTGTCGTTGCGCAGGAACATGACCTGCGCGCCGACCTTGAGCTTCAGCTCCGACTCGGCGGGGAGCGCGGCCTCGCCCCTCCCGAAGTCTCCGCTCACCTCTGCGCGCGCGGTCTGCTCCTTACCCGGCAGCGCAGCCAGGTGTCGGCTGTTGATGCTGTTCACGATGTCGTTGCGCGTGGCGAGCGTGATCATCGGCACTTCACCCGGCTCGGGATCGGGCGGCGTCCGCGCGCCCTGGGTGTTGAGCACCCCGGCGATCTCGGCGGTGACGCGCCCGTAGCGGACGGCGTTCAGCATGGCCTTGAACCCGTCGTCGGACTGGCGATGGATCTGCACGAGCTCGCGCACGTGCAGCTCGGCACGCGTGTCGACAGCGAACAGGCCGTCCTGATCCGACTCGCCGGTCCCACCGCCGCCTCCCGCCCACACCTTCGCGTCGAAGAACCAGAACGAGCGGTAGTGGTCCTGCACGTAGCGGGCCTCGTCGCCGCGCGGCGGCACGGGAGCGAGCTGATACGGGTCGCCGAACATGACCACCTGCACGCCGCCGAACGGCTCACCCCTGCGGCCCCGTGCCTGCCGCAGCGAGCGGTCGATGGCGTCCATCAGGTCTGCATTGACCATGGAGATCTCGTCGATCACGAGCGTCTCGATCGCGTTCAGGATGCGGCGGGTCGCATCGTTCTGATCGATGTCCGCATCTCCGATCAGGCCGATCGGAAGTCGGAACAGCGAATGGATCGTCTGCCCCTCGACGTTGAGCGCCGCGACGCCGGTCGGCGCGCAGATCGCGATCTGCTTCTTCGTGTTCCAGGCGAAGTGCTGAAGGAGGGTCGATTTGCCCGTACCGGCTCGTCCGGTGATGAAGACGTGTTCACCGGTGTCCTCGATGAGCCGGAACAGCTCTTGCTGCTCCTCGGACAGGGCGGGAAGGGACACGGTTCTCACAGGGGCAGCGGACGGACAGGGCGCTCGTCCATGCTACGTCCCGGCATCCGCGCACGGCCGCCGACGCTCGGCGTCCCCCCAGGACGCCCTCCTAGACTGACGCCATGGACCGGGCACGTGCGAGCGCGCC